>JAUVZH010000218.1 GCA_030602675.1 Candidatus Heimdallarchaeota archaeon
TGTGTGAAGCATTAGCAAGAAATTACCTTAACAATGTTGGCAAAGGTAAAGATATTAAACCACCGATAATGTTCCAAGGAGGAGTTGCTGCAAATATTGGCATGCGAGTTGCATTCAAGAAATACCTCGAAGAAGATATTATAGTACCTGAACATTATGATGTAATGGGAGCAATAGGAGCAGCTATTCTAGCTTTAGAAGATATGACAAAACGTCCTCGTGAATCTTTATTTTATGGTTGGGATATTCCAGAAATGTCTTTTCAAACAACTGGTTTTGAATGTGATGGATGTCCCAATGTTTGTGAAATAGTTGAAATTAAAAAGAATAATGAATTAATAGCTCGTTGGGGTAGTAGATGTGGTAAGTGGGATTTAGCTGATTAGTTAATATTTCACTTCTTTTTTTCTCATTCTATAATGCTCAATCCTTAATATAAAATATGAACTTTGTTTTAGTAGTGACTAGATTTGAAAAACTATGATATAATAGCAATTGGAACTGACTCGTCTATGAACATCGTTCCTGCATTACTTAATTCCAACCCAGATTTGAAAATTGCAGTAATTGATAAGGATGAACCCTAGCGGGATTTGTTTAACTAAGGGGTGCATTGCAACATAGATTTTGTAAATCCATACTGCATACGATACAGCTGTCTGACTAGAAATTTTGGTACTTTCCTAAGAGTTCTAATTGTATCCTTTTTTTCCTTAGTTTCATTAACCTCTATTTTTTCATCATTCTGATCACTTTTTTTGGTGGTTTCTTTTGTCATAATTTAATTCTCCCATACATATAATTATTAACTGAAGCAATTGAGAAATATTTTATCTACCAAGAATTTATTGTTAAATTATATTGGGATTTCTATTTTAGAGATAAATAAAAATCATGTAGGCGAACAACGTTTATATTGAGTAATCATAGATGACATCAAAAAAGAAAGAAAAAGATTTCAATAAGAAATACAAAATATAAATATAGAGATCGTCAAATTCGGGGTAGGATGTATATGCCTCACAAAATTGGAATTCCAAAAGCATTAATTTACTATAAATTTGCTCCAATGTGGAAAACATTTTTTGAAGAATTGGGATTGGAAGTTATCATTTCACCAGAAACAACGAAAAAGATTAGAGAATTAGCAATTAGCTCAGCTCCAGATGAGGATTGTTATACAACAAAGTTATACTTTGGGCATACAATGTATTTGAAAAATAAAGTGGATTTTTTATTCATTCCTCGTTTTGGTAGTAAACATAAAACAAATATTGGTTGCCCAAAATTCATTGGTCTTGCTGATGTTTTACGTTCGATGTATTCAGATTTACCAGAAATTATTATGCCTCACTTTAATATTGCAAAAGGTAGGGACAATAAAGTAACATTCTTTATCAAGGCATGTTTAGTAGGATTAAGATTCACTAAAAATCCTGTAAAAATAATTCAAGCATTTAGAAAGGCCATGATTGCATATAAACAATACAAAAAACAGTTAATTGTAGATATTGAAACTCTAAGCAAATGGGAACAATCAGAAATTATGGTTAACGATTTTCCTATACTAAAGAAAGATGAAAAACCATTGAAAATAGCTCTAGTAGGGCATTCCTATGTTATTAATGATTCATATTGTTCATTAGATATTCGTAACAAACTAAGAGAACTTGGAGTTGATATTATCACTTCGGAGCAAATGCCACGAGAGTTGATAGAAGAACAATTAACAAAACATGAAGCAAATTTGTACTTTGATTTTGAGAGAGAGATTTTAGGAACAATACTTTACTTTATAGAAAATAAAGTAATTGATGGTATTATACATTTGATGATTTTTGGCTGTGGACCAGATTCACTTGCTGGTGAAGTAGCATCTAGATTCTCAAGACGTAATCCGGTTGTACCATTATTACAACTTGTTATTGATGATCTAACAGCTGAAACCGGAATGAAAACTCGAATCGAAGCTTTTACCGATATGTTAAGAAGGAGGAATAGTAGCTTTGCCTTTCAGTTACCCGCACTTCGGATCACTTAATTACATTTTTGAAGTGATCTTTAGGGAAATTGGTAGAAATGATTTAATAATACCCAATAAACCAAGCAAAAAAACAATTCAATTAGGAGCAAGATATTCACCAGAATTTGTTTGTACACCATTTAAGATGACTCTTGGTACTTTTATTGAAAGTTTAAATAGAGGTGCAACAGAATTAGGGATGGGTGGAGGCAATGGTTATTGCCGTTTTAGGTATTATTGGTTTGTCCAAAAACTAATACTAGAAGACCTTGGTTATGATTGTAAATTTGTAACTTTTGATTATGAAGATCCTTTACAACTTTTGAGAACTTTCAAGAATGCAGGAAAAGGTGTCAATTATTTGCAAACTTTTAGAGCATTCAGATATGCTTGGGTTAAGAATAGGTTAACAGATAAAGTAGATGAATTGCTTTACAAATATAGGGCAATAGAATCTGAAAAGGGAGTATCCGAAAAATTTGCAGAGAAATTATATCGAGACATAGTCGAAATTAAAGGATTTAGAAATTGTCGAAAATTCCTTAGAAATTTACCTGAAATATTCAAACAAGAGATTGATGTGATAAGAGATGCTGATCCATTAAAGATAGCAATAAATGGTGAAGTCTATGTTGTTTTAGAACCAGCATTAAATCTGGACATAAACAAGAGGTTGAATGAACTTGGAGTCATTACTAAAGCAACAGTAACATTAAGAAAATTTCTTGATATTGGACAAAGATTGAATCCATTCTATAAAATGGAGCATGAAAAAGCAATAAAATATTCACATAAGTATGTACCATATAACATTGGCGGGGAAACTCGCGAAAACCTTGGAGATGTAATTTTATATAAAAAGAAGGGTTGGGATGGGGTGATTCATCTTTACCCATTCACTTGCATGCCTGAAATAATTACTCGCAGCATTTTTCCCCAAGTAAGTAGGGATTATAATATGCCTGTGTTATCACTAGTTCTTGATGAACATACAGGAGAAGCGGGTTATCAGACAAGACTAGAGGCATTTGTTGATTTGCTAGAACGAAGAAGAGATATTATGCGAGAGAAGAAAAGATTAACATAACCTCTTTATGAGTTAATTTGAAATATTTAGAATTAATGAAAAAAAAATGATCTAATTCTCAATATCAAAATCTTAATTAAATCCATAACAATTACATCTATTCACTAATTTTACAGGAAGTATGGAAAACGTCTAGTGAAAAAACTAAACCTTATTTAAAAGTAGTAATCATTTCGATTGTATTCATTATGGTGATGTCCATAGGAATTTTTGTAATAATGAGCAGCTGGTTACAAGTTAATTCCACTAGATACGTGGAAACATCTGAAATTCTAAATAATTTTGGAGAATTAGCAGATACTGATATTCAAATAATTCTTCAAGAAGATTCTGCTAAATATGAAACAGCTTATTCGTATTTGAATGATCTATACTTTCTAAATGACCAATATAAAGTGATGGTAGAATACAACAAAACGCATCCCTTTAATTATACGCAACAAGATTTTGATGAGGTTAAGATGAAATTCACCTTAAAAATGAGACTAATAAACACTGTTG
Source organism: Candidatus Heimdallarchaeota archaeon (assembly GCA_030602675.1). Classification (GTDB taxonomy): domain Archaea; phylum Asgardarchaeota; class Heimdallarchaeia; order JABLTI01; family JABLTI01; genus JABLTI01. Next base: position 3,612 of record JAUVZH010000218.1, read on the forward strand.
TTCAGAGTACATCGGTGTACGAGTATGGTGCAAGTCAATTAGGGGCAGATGTTGCAAATAACTACTCGTATAGAGGAGCTAAATATTTTTTCATCATTAATCAGTGGTATGCATGGAACGATCCTCATGAGGAAATTCAAGATGAAATAAGAGATTACGTAACCACATCATTTACTCTTTCAGGGGATCCTTTAGAGCTTCCAGAGATTAAATTTAAAAAATGGACTTACCATCTGTATAATAATTTATCAATTTTAGAGTTCGTTGGTCTCAGTAAATCGGTCAGTTACATAAACGGACTTAAGGAGGATATTGGTTTAACTTTAGTCAATCTTTCCCTCGCCCAAGTATCCGTATATAGCGATGGATATGTATCCCTTAGCGAAAAAGCGAACGGACTTAATCAAGATTTTAATAATACTCTAATTACCTTAGCACTGGCAGGTGTTCTCATGGGATTTGCAACTTCATTTGAAAATGTGAATTATCGAAGAATTAGCATGGTTGTCGGGCTAATAGTACTTCTTCTCTCTATTATCTACTTCACTACCGCGTTCAGCACGCTTGCGCATTTAGCTGGTAATGAAGCTGGAATTATTGGAGTAAATGGATTTGTATTCTTTTGAAGTGAATTTATATTTTTAATTCCCTTTTTTTTCTCATATTCTAACCCTTAATACTTATTATAAGCACTACTAATCTTGAATTGGAGAAGAAATCATGAAAGAGTATGATATAATAGCTATTGGAACTGGTTCTGCAATGAATATTGTTTCAGCAGTTTTGGGAGCAAAACCCGAATTAAAAGTTGCTGTAATTGATAAGGATGAACCTGGGGGTATTTGTTTAACAAAGGGATGTATTCCAACAAAGATTTTACTTTATCCTTCAGAAATTATCAGAACTATTCAGAGAGCTAGTAATTTTGGTATAGATGTTGATTTAAAGAAAGTCGATTTTAAATTTGTAATGGAAAGAATGCGATCACTCATTGGGCATGATATGGACAATATCAGTCGGGGTTTATCTCATGCAGAGGAATTGGATTATTATAAAGATGTAGCAGAATTCATTAGTCCATATACTCTAAAAGTTGGAGATGAGAAGATAAAAGGAAAAATGATTTTACTCTGTACGGGATCAAAGCCAAAAATCCCTAAGATCAAGGGATTGGATAAAATCAATTACCACACAAGTGATAGCATACTACAAATAAGTGAATTACCAAAAACAATTGGCATTGTTGGAGGAGGATATATTGCAGCTGAATATGGTCATTTCTTCTCTACAATGGGATCAAAAGTATCGATCATTGGTCGAAACCCTCAATTTTTACCTCAAGAGGAACCCGAAGTTTCTGTGTTAGCTAAAAAAGATCTAAGCAAACACATGAAGATAATTACTAATGCTGAAGTTAAGGAAGTTGAAAAAACAGCTGATGGGAAAAAGAAAATCATCTCTATGAATCGGGAAACAAATGAAACAATAGAAGTAATAGTAGATGAAGTTTTCATAGCAGTTGGGAGAAGTTCAAATTCAGATATTCTTCATCCCGAAAAAAGTGGCATTAAGACTGACAAAGATGGTTGGATTGAAGTTAATGAATTTCTTGAGACAACAAAACAAAATATCTGGGCTTTTGGTGATGCTAATGGCAAATTCCTATTCAAACATGCTGCAAATTATGAAAGTCAAATCGTTTATTACAATGCAATTCAAAAACAAGAGCTTAAAGTAAGCTACCATGCTATACCACATGCAGTTTTCACAGATCCAGAAGTTGCTGGTGTAGGTCTTAGAGAAGCTGAAGCAATAGAGCAATTCGGTGTTAAAGATGTCATTATCG
>JAUVZH010000234.1 GCA_030602675.1 Candidatus Heimdallarchaeota archaeon
AGATGATTTAACTGAAGACTACTATGGAACAACTCCAGATAATCCAGATAGCGATTCCGATACATTAAGTGATGGACAGGAGATAATTTCTTATCTCACAGATCCAACTGATGGTGATTGCGATGACGATGGCATTAATGATGGCGATGAGATTAATGTATGGGATACTGATCCGTTTGATGAAGATACAGATGATGATGGAGTAGGTGATTGGGAAGAAGTCAACGCTGGTGATGATGGTTACACTTCTGATCCGAATGATTCGGATACAGATAACGACGGACTTGATGATTATGAAGAATCAATACCTGGTGAAGATGGCTATGTGACTGACCCCAGAGATTCAGATACCGATGGCGATGGTGTTAGTGATTTTGATGAATATGAAGCTGGAACCGATCCAACAGATGATACAGATTATCCTACAGAAAATACAACAACTACAGATGAAGGAGTATTTATTGAGAGTTTATTAGCTACATTTGCAGCAACTTCAACATCGATAATTGTTATCGCTATAGTTAGACGTCGCAAAAAGAAGTAATAACAGCTTCAACTATGAGTGAAAGGAAAGAGGAATTTTTTTCCTTTACTCATTAATTCTTTTTTTAGAATTGTTTTTCACTAGATTTTCAATCATTCCCAGGATCGTAAATGTTACTGTTATCCATAATCCTTAGAATTTCTCCTTTAAAGTAGTTAGCAATTTGCTTACACTCTGTTACATTAACAGGTCCACCTTTATCTTCCGAAAGATCCTCGTAAGGTGAACCAATAATGAAAATATTCTCATCATTGAGTTCTGTTGCAGTTGCAGTATAGTTCATGCTACCAGCAATCACTATTTCATTATCTATTACCATCATCTTATGGTGTAGCTTGAACTTTATCTTGCTTCCATCTGGCTTAGTACCTGTTGCTGTGTAGAGCTCAATTCCCTTATCATGTAACCATGGTCTTGGGGACCAAAACTGTCCAGCTTGTGCAGGATCCATTACTCCAGTAACCACTTTATCAGCATCTCTCAATGATAGCATTGCATCATCTATACCTGATGACTCAGAAAAGGTGAAAATTGCAAAGTAAACCTCTAACTTACTTTTCAGTAACGCTTTTACTACTTCATACTCTGGATTATTATCAGGTGCAAATAGTATTCTTATTGGTATTCCTTCAATATTGAAATATTTTCCAGGTTCGTTATGGAATAAATTTTGTTTTCCAAAGTACCCTTCTCTTAATTCATCAAACTCAATATCATATGCCTTACAAATCTCTTTATCATAGAAGATTATGATATTGTTATAGTTATTATGAGTACCAGTATGTGTGAAGTTTGTTGAACCGGTTAGCACAGCATATCTTCGTGTTTTTCGACTTCGTCTCTTCTTTCTATAATCCCTTATGATGAACTTTTGATGGAATAAACCTCTATCATTGTAATCCGCTTTAACGTCAATACCACATCTTAAAAATGCTGCAAGGATTTCTCTATTGTTTTTCAGAGAAGCTTTCTCTTTTTCTAAGCCCCATTCAAGTTCTTCTCTTGTTTTTGCAATAACTGTCGGATCAGTACTCTTTATTTTGGGATATTTTTCTGTTAGTAGATAATCTTGTTCTACAAAAACTCTAACACTTATCCCTCGATAACTAGCATCTAATACTGCTATAGCAATTTCTTTTGAATCTATTTCTTGCACAGCAATATCCAATGAATGGTTCGCTTGATTTATGAATTTTATAATTGCTTGTTCAAGATCATCTGGAGCACCTAAAGCTGGTGGTCCAAAGAAAACTTCAATTTTACCATTAGCAAAATTTCTCAAATCTTACCCTCCCTGCCAGTTGTTATTTCTTTTTCGTAAAGAAAAAAGCAGGATTATTTCCTTATTTTAATGGTAGATTTTTTTCAATAAATAGTTTTACCCGAATGAACAGTTAAATGAATTTATTTTCTAACTAAAGAAGCTTTAAAAGAAATAATTACAATGTAATTTCGTCGAAATCTTGGGGATGTCATATAATGGCTAAATGCTACATTCACAAAGGAAAAACTTCTGTTCGCAATTGTACTGATTGTGGTAAAGCAATTTGTCGTGATTGTGTTTTTGAAGAAAGAGTAGCTACTCGAATATTACGTTCTAGTCGCTACTATAGCGAATATGAACATGATTATGATTTCTACTGTCCTAATTGTTTCATTAGTTATGCTCAGGAAAAAGGTTTTGATAAAGGATCAAAGGGTGTTTTCTTTAGGTTTAACAAATCTCCCAGCATATTAGGACTTGTAGTTATGTGGAGTTTCTTCTTTCTAGGGTTCACTATTAATTTCTTTTTCCCAATTGGTTATGTGCTATATGTTGGAACGATCTTTGCAATGATTTCATTGAAGATTTCTGCTAGCAAAAACTACCAGAAGTACCTTAGATCCCAGCAGTTGACAGGTGCTCAAATTGGAGATGTACCTGTGAAGAAAAAAGAGAAAGCAAAAGAAAAGGGTAATTTCTGCCCTGCTTGTGGAGCAAACAATCCTCTAGAAAGCAACTACTGCAACACCTGTGGGAGTGTTTTCAAGTAAAGTGTGGTGATGTAAATGAAAGTTAAGAATTTGACATTTAGTTTATTGCTTGTAGGAATTATTCTTTTACTAACTTATGCAACTAGCTGCTTTGTTTTTATTAATGGTAAAACTGTTACTGATACTGTCACTTTAAGTCCCCTTGAAGAGCATGCTGTCAGTTTTAAGATGCACACAGACGATATTTTGTATATTTCTGGCAATGTCATCAGTGGCACAATTGATCTTATGATTTACGAATCTGCTTACTATCCTGATGGCAGCTATGTCGAAGAAGTTTGGTATGATCTAACCTCTACTTTCACTCGAGAGTTTGATGCAGATTGGACTGAAACTTTCTATATTGTCTTTTACAATCCCAGTACTACTGATTCAGCTTCTGTTTCCTTTACTCTTGAACATGATACCGCTTTCAATACTAATCTTATTGTTAATTTCAGCATTGGCGGAGTATTTCTAGGAGCAATTGTTATAGTTAATTTCATAGGCAAGAAATGAATGAATTTGATTAGAAGGTTAATATTAATAATTGACCTTTCACATATAGTATTTGAACTTGTTACTTAGAAGTTCATATCATTTCCTACTATGTGATAACTATGTCAGTAATCAATATTTTATGGATTAGTTTAACTTGTATTGGTTCCTATCTACTTGGATCTATACCTTTCTCAATTTTGCTTGGTCGAATATTCAAAGGAGAAGATGTTAGAAACCATCATACTGGAAATCCTGGTGGGTTTAATGCCATCAGAACCCTTGGTCTAACCATTGGTATAACGGTTTTGTTTCTAGATATTCTCAAAGGGGTTATTACAATATTCCTAATAGACCAGTTTTATTCGCGACCTTATTTTGTGAGTGAAAGTGGGTCAAATTCTTATCATACTAGTATGTGTATTGTCGGAGCAGCTCTTGTTGTGTTAGGACATAATTATTCTGTATACATCAAATTTAATGGTGGGCAAGGATTGTCAGTCTTTATGGGAGCATTGCTTTACATGAATCCGATAGTCTTTATCTTCTATGCAGCAACATACATTTTTCTTGTTAGTGTAATCAAATTATCAAATAGAATTGCTGGTCTAATCATCGTTATATTGTGTATACCAGTTGCACTCTTCCTCCCCCTTGCACCTCCCTGGGCTCACATCCTTAACGATTGGGTAGCAGGTGGAAGTGGTTTTCTCTATGTTACTCAAGGTCTAGTTGTTTTAGCAATGAGTTTAGTGTTACTTTCATCAATGCTAAAAAACGTAATTGTTAAATCAAGGATCGGTATAGAAAAAATGACAGAAGTAGGTTAAAACAAAGTAGGAGTTATAACTCCTCACATTTAATTTTTACCTACTTGATTACTAAAATAACCACTTCTCATCCCAATTGCCAATATAACTAATGCAAATTGTTTTTGGACCAGCATAGACTCCTAAAATTGTGCCAGCTAAACTATAGTGGATTTGAACGCCATCACTATTGTTCTCATTCATTACATTGTAGACTTCTTGAGCTGTTTCTTGATGATTAATATGAGTTATAAAAACATCATTTGTTTCACAATGTTCAAGGATTTTTTTCCCGAAAACTTTCAATCCTTCCGTTAGTTTTTTGCTTCCTTTAAATGATCCAACAGGAGTAATAACAGCATCCTTCATTTGAACAACTGGTATAACATTAAAAGCTGAAGCCATTAGTTTTTTAGCTCTACCTATTCGTCCACCTTTATACAAGTAATCCAAATCATTCATGACAAAAATAGTCCTAACTCTTGGATTGATTGATTCTAGTCTATTAAGAATTTCTTCCTTACTTTTTCCTTCTTTAGCCATTTTTGCTGCTTCTAAAACTTGGATACCTGTACCAACCATTGTATGTTTGGAATCAAAAATCGTAATATCTTTATCAGGATATTTGGTATTAACTACAGTTCGAGCTGCTTGAACAACGCCGGATAATCCTGTACTTAGAAGAATAACAATTAAGGTATCAGCTACCTTTAATGCTTCATCAAAAGCTGCTGCAATTTCACCAGGAGAAGGCATAGAAGTTTTTGGAAATGTTTCTTTTGTGGACTTTGCTAGTTTGGCAACAAACTCATCTACACTTAACGTGTTCTTTTCGTTATGCCAAATTCTATACACCTCATCACCAAAAAAAATCCGATAGGGTATAGTTGATATTTCATATTCATCGATAGTTGCTTGTGAGAGATCACAAACACCATCGCCTACAATAGCTACTTTTCTCATAGCAAATAACACCATATAGTAAGTAATAGTTGGAAATCAAGCTAATGCTTGTCCTGAATATGTAGTATGTAGGCACCTATTTATAGCTAACTCATATTGCTTCGACAATATTATGTATAAATAAGTGTTTAAGTAAAGGGCAAGTTTTTTTATTACATTAGTTTAGCTATGAAAAACTTGGTGATGATGTATCCATAATATTTTGTAATGACAATATTTCCTCTAATTCCTCATTCTCCAGACCAAAGTTCTTTTGAAGTAGTTTGTCAGCTTCTTTGGTCATTTCTGGGTCTATTAGTGGAGAATCAAAATGTAGTTTAAAGTATAATTCAAAATCATCTGTAAAAAGTGCAGTGCTTCTTTTAAATAAACAGTAGCACTATCAACTATCAGATTGACTGCAAAACC
>JAUVZH010000088.1 GCA_030602675.1 Candidatus Heimdallarchaeota archaeon
CTTAAACATGTCATCAGGTTATAATGAATATGGTCAAATAGGTTATTTCGAATATATAACTGTGCCACCTGCTGGTTCATGCAGCTCTACAGCAACAGACATGGCTAAATTTATGATTACTTTATTGGATAATGGCTACTATAATGGCACACAGATTTTATTGAATGAAACTTTGCAAATGATGCAAGAAGAACATTTCACTACTCATCCTAACCTTCCAGGAGCAAATCTGGGATTATATGAGATGGATACGCACAATGAACATATAATTGGTCATGGGGGAGATACAATCTTCTTCCATAGTCTGATGGCATTATTTCCAGATGATAATTTGGGCTTCTTCATATCCTATAACAGTAGAAGTGTGTCTAGTGCTCGTGATAAATTCTTCAATGATTTCATGAATCGATTCTATCCATATTCAAATGAAATTAATCCAATGAATGGTTATGATAAAAAATTACGACAATTTAATGGTCTTTATTGTACTACAAGAAGGTTTTATTCGGATAAAATAATTAATCTGCCTTATGAGGCATATGACATTACTGAACGTGATTATTTAGCAGAAGCTATTAGCATTGTAACCAATAGTGGATATCTCGAAATGTTAGGTTTGCAATTCGTTCAAATAGAACCTGACTATTTTGTCGAAGTAACTGGTAGCTACGATTATAAAATCGCTTTCATTAGAAATAAGCATGGTCACATAACGAATTTTTATTCGACAATTACCATACCACTTATTTCCTTTGAACAACTTCATCCTATATATTCTACTCCTGAAGTACTGAATTTCCTTCTATTTTTCGTTTTTATAATTCTCCTTATTGTTTCTATTGTTTGGGGAATTCTTGCTCTTATCAGAATAAAAAAAGGTGAAGATAAGACTACCAAGCTTCCTACAATTGCGAAATGGTTAATTTTTGGAGTGATTATCTTCTCAATTATACCGCTTATCTTTGTTATAACAAAAAGCTATTCAACAATTCTACTTGCACAAGATACTTTTGATGGTTTAAACGGCTTAATTATTTTGCCAATTGTTGCTTTGATATTAATAGCTGGAATAGCAATTTTTACCATTCTATCTTGGCTGGGTATAGGTAATATTAACAAAAAACCATATTGGAAATTATGGGAAAGGATTTTGTATTCAGTTTTAACAATACTAAGTTTTTCAATTATTGTATATTTCGTGCATTGGAATATCTTAGGATACTAACACTTCTATCCTTTATTTTATTTTTTTGAATACTTAGTTTATATGGATTACAAATTCCGTTGGGTCCACTGTTTCCTTCTTTTCATTAAATTTTATTTTACCAGTAATCCTTGTGGTCCTTCTGTATAGATAATTAAACTGCCAAATTTTTCATCTGGCATATAAATAACTTTTTCCTCAATAAGAAAATCTATTGCCCAAGCATATGCAATATGAATATACCAGCAAATAAATTCACCAAGACTATTGTTTGTATAGCTGCTTACTTTTAAATTGCTGTAAAATTGTAAAAGTTCTTCTTCTTAAGTTTTAGTAATAAGCAATTCGCAACTTTCTTTGTGGTATTTTTCCAAGCAAGAGAATCCTCTCGAGATAATATTGGAATATTTAGCTCCAAAGCTAAATCTTCTGGTTTCTCTAATAGTTGATGTTTTAATATCTCTGAACATTTTTCTTCTAATTTTTCTCTAGGTTCATTATGCTTATCATTAACAATATTCTGTCCAAAGGTAACAAAAGTCCAATTTTCCCATTTTAGATCTGTCTCGTCTTCCCCATATTTGCCAAGGTGTTCTGTTTTGCCATCAATCATATAGAAATAGTACTTTGCATCAGGTCTTTTTGGACTTGGACGATTTGGTGCTGGTATTAGTAATGTTCTATCCTTTACTAATACTTCAAGTAGTCCAATATCAAGTATCTTGGATCCAACTAATACTAATGAGAGGTCTTTAATTGAGTATTTTTTACTAATATTTAGCTTGTCAAAATCCTCTTCGATTGTTTCCCAATTCTTCACCAGTTCATCCGCAATAACTCTCCCAATCTCCTTAGCATGATTATAGGTTTTTTTTGTTTCTTCCTCATTAACAATTAAAAAAGTAGGATAATATTTGTGATCTTCTTTTCTTAGAAGGTTTGCATCCATTAGTAAATCTATTTTCTCAAGAAGTTCTTCTTTTGATACTTGAAATAATTTTTGAATTTCAGCTAATGAATAACCATCATGTAACGCTCTAAGAGTAAGTTTACTTGATGCCTTGAAATAATCCCACGGGTTTCCTGAACCCGCCATTGATAGAAAAATATTACTAGTAGCATAAATTTTTGGTATATACATCAATGTTCATACCGACCTTAACATGTTATTCCATACTGGTAAAAAAGCTTTAACTAGACTCTTAATTATTCAAAGCTAGAAAATTATTATTTGATTACAAGATTTTGCAAATTGAGAATAATTTGTAATCCTAATTATATAATTAATCTTTATTATTAAGCTTGATAAACTAGAAATATGTTCAAATCGTGCATGACTCACCGCTTTCTATTTTAAAACAGCAATTTACAAATTATTATTGCTTGTGTCATAGGAAGCATAGCTTTATAAAGTATGAACGGGTGCTTTCCATTGTATACATTTAATGAAACATGAGATATGAAGCGAAATTTTTTGGTAATTAACTTAAGTTGTAAGTATGATATCTTGAAATTAACTTTTTGCTTATTGTTTATTTTTGTATAACAAACTATTCGGTGAAAATATAAAATGAGTCGATACGGTAACTACGACAGACCACCAAGAGAAATGCACAAGGTAACTTGCGCAGACTGTGGCCAAGAAACAGAAGTTCCCTTCAAACCAGATGGCGAACGACCTGTTTACTGTCAAGATTGTTACAGAAAACGAAAGCCAAGAAGATATTAGTGATAGTATCTTTCATCTATTATCTAGTTGAATTATAACTTTCGTTTTTTTGTTATATTCAATCTAGTTCTTTTTTTATCCCAAGATTTAATTTAATCTAAGGTTGCGTACTCATATCGCGCTGGGCACACTACTTCACGATTAAAAACAAAATTTGGCTTGCATTATACTACACCCAATAAGTAGAATTCAAAGACTAGCAATACTTTTAGATATTAGCTCTTGTAATCAGTTAATGAACATCACTTGACAAGTCACTATTTTTACAATAATGGATTTTGATTACATTGGATGATAAAGCTAGAAAGAAAATGAAGATTATACAAAGGGAAGAAATTACTGCGTATTTTATCTATAACAAATTAGCTAACCGAGAAAAGGACCCACATAATAAAGATATATTAACCAAAATTGCTGAAGACGAGATGGGTCATTACAACACTTTCAAAGGATATACAAAAGAAGAAGTTAAACCTTCAAAATTCCAAATTTTTAGCTATTCTCTTATTGCTTTAGTATTAGGGTTGACATTTTCTCTTAAATTAATGGAAAGATAAGAAGCAAAAGCAGCGATAGAATATTGCGAGCTAGAACAATATTGTTCAGAAATTGTTTCTATTATACAAGAAGAAGAAGCTCATGAAAAATTGCTTCTTGATATGATCAACGAAAGGAAACTAAATTATATTGGATCCATAGTTTTGGGTTTGAATGATGCATTAGTTGAGCTTACAGGTGCTTTAGCTGGCTTTACCTTTGCAATCCAAAATAGCCATACTATAGCTTTACTGGGACTTATCACAGGTATTGCTGCGACCTTTTCCATGGCTGCAAGCGAGTATCTCTCTAAAAGACAAGAAACAAATCGTTCTGAAGCTTTGAGATCCAGTCTTTATACTGGATTATCTTACGTAATTACAGTCGTTTTTCTTATTACCCCTTATTTTCTGATTGAAAATCCATTTATAAATTTGGGTATAATGATTGGTGTTGTTATTCTTATAATCTTCATATTCAATTTCTATATCTCAGTTGCAAAAGATTTGTCATTTAAACGACGTTTTTTAGAAATGGCTTTAATAAGTATCGGAATAGCTCTCCTCTCCTTTGGCATAGGTTGGCTTGTAAGAACTTATTTTGGTTTAGACTTATAATGGTTGAATAAATTGCTAGTTTCGAATTATTCACTTTTTTCCTAATTCAGCACCATTTCATTTATATGGTCTGTAAAAGTATGTCTGCAAGTAGCGTTCTATCAAGAATCAATATTTTCTTATCAGTCACACGAAACATTTAATATCTTGATGGTTAATTTTTTACAGTTTTTAGTATAGGCATGGAAATCTTAATGTCCTCAATGAGAATGAAGGTATGAGAAAAATGAATGCAATCGAAGTGAAAAATCTATCAAAGCATTTCACTCTATCTAAAAAAAGAGGTGTTGGCCAAAAAAAATCTAATCAATCTTTAGCCAACAAAAATCCTAGCATTAGTGGATTAGTAAAAGCTGTAGATGAAATTAGTTTTGATGTGAAAAGAGGAGAAATATTTGGCTTATTAGGACCAAATGGTGCTGGAAAAACAACCACGATTAGAATGCTTACAGGAATTTTAAAACCAACAAATGGTAAAATAACTATTTTTAACAAAGATTTGGATAAAAATCGAATTCTAATCCAGCAAATTATGGGTCATGTTCCCGAAATGGCCAATGTTTATCTAGATCTCACAGGGATGCAGAATTTAGAATTGATTGGCGAACTATATGGTGTTTCAAGAAAAGAACGAAAGAACCGTGCAGAACTACTATTAAAAAAATTCGAGCTTCTTAATTGGAAAGATTCCAAAGCTAAGAAGTATTCCAAGGGAATGAGACAACGATTATTATTATGTATGGGTTTAATGAGTGATCCTGTGATCCTTTTCTTAGACGAACCCACTTCTGGTCTAGATGTTCAAAGTAGTATAATCATAAAGGAGTTAATAAAAGAGTACCATGCATCTGGGATGACGATTATACTAACAACTCATGATATGGATATAGCAAATGAACTTTGCAATCGAATAGCAATAATGAATAAAGGAAAAATTATTGGTTTAGATGAGCCACATAATCTCAGGAAATTGAAACAAGAATATCAGGCATTAGATGTATATATTAAAGGCGAAATAAAAATCCAAGAAATTGAAGAACTAACTAATATAAAAAAGGTTCAAAAGAAAAGAGGTTATTATCACATTATCGTTGATAATCTCAAACTAGCTATTGGTGAAGTTATCGAGTATGCAAAAGCAAATAATTTACAACTCGAAAAATTAAACACGTATGAGCCAAAGCTAGAGGAAGTTTTCATAAAAATGATTAATGGAGAGACTACTTTATGACTCAAGATAATGAAGAAGATGTTTTTGCCAACCGACCAAAAGCGAACACTTTTTTCAATCAACTGAAACGTTCCTTCTCAATAACAAAGAAAGATCTGCGAATATACTATAATAAAGGACCAGTAGTTATTCAAGGAATTCTTTTTCCTATAGTACTTTTTATCGCTTTTACTCTTGGACGGGATATTGAAAATATTTATCTTATATCAGGTTTAGTGACTATGGTTTTGTTCTTAACTGCTACATCAATTGGTCCAGTAGTTTTCCCCTGGGAAACCAGACAAAAAACTCTTGAGCGATTGCTTACTTGTCCGATATCAATAAGAACTATTTTACTAGGGAATATTTGGAGTTCCTTTACGTTTGGAAGTTTATTTGCTCTTGTACCGCTTATACTAGCTTCGTCAATCTTCAGAACATGGGGATCAATGAAGCCTTGGATCATCATCCCGGGAATAATTATTGCAGCTCTGGCTTTCTCAAGCTTTTCATTGATACTATCCGTTCCTCCTACCGATACGCCAGCAAATACTATGATGTTAACAATTTCAATCAAATTTCCCCTAGTCTTCATTAGCCCACTTTTTATGCCAATTGATCCAACTTCATATGTATTAATTTCCCCTTTGACCTATTTTGTTGACATTATCAATACTGGCTTTACTGGCACAAGTGCATTTGGTTCCTATGGCTTACTCTTGGATTTTGGTGTGTTACTCGCTTTTGGATTGGTATTTCTCTTACTAGCCTTCTTCTTGCATGGTAAAACAGTCCAGAAAAGATTCTAAAGAAACTGATTGGAAAAGCTAGCTAAACTAGCATCCTTTTTTCTTAAATTATAAGTTAATTTAAGAACCAAAATCTTTCTGATGAAATACATACAAAATCTTGGTGATATAATGAAAAAATCACATCCAGAAAAAGAAGTTAAGAGATTATTTGATGCTTCAGAAGATATTTCTGATAGAGTTTATACTTTAGATAAGCTTAAAGGATTGCCAAAACCTGTTCAGAGGTATTTTAAATTCTCATTACAAGAAAATCAACGATTTCTTAGCTATGCTAGGTTAAAACATGGTGGAGAGTTTAGACCTAAAGAGAAGTGGATGCAAATTAAAGGAGAGGAATATTTCACAATTCAGAAACCAGGATTTATTTGGTATGCAAAAGTTCCTCTTATTTCAGCAAAAGATATGTACCTTAATGGTAAAGGAAATTTTAAAATTAAATTACTTTCTTTGATTAAAATTGTTGATGCCACGGGAAAAGAGGTTGATCAAGGCGAGCTTTTGCGCTGGTTGGGAGAAACTCCTATTTTTCCTACTGCATTATTACCATCAGAAAATCTCTGTTGGGAATCAATTGATGATAATTCTGCAAAAGTGTTTTTTACTGATAGTAACCTTACAGTTGAAGGTGTTTTCTATTTTGCTGAATCTGGAGAAATTACACAATTCAAGGCAAAAAGATACAAAGATAAAACATTGGAAGATTGGACGGGATACTATAAAGATTATAAGACAGTAGATGGTATGAAGATACCCTTCTCTTTAGAGGTTGTTTGGAATCTCAAGTCAGGTGATTTTAGCTATGCTAAATTCAACATTGAAACAATTGAATTTAATGTCCCCTTAAAGTACAAATAATTGAGATTGACTTTCTGATTATATTTCTTCTTTATATTCATGTAATTATGCGTTCAATTGATTAGATTCTACCACTTTATTTATTTTAGATAAAATACAACTTTTAATATGAAATAGTATTAGCAAATCTTTGAAGACGATAACTGATGAAGGTAAATTACAAATATTTATTTGGTCCAGTGCCATCTAGGCGTCTTGGTCAATCTTTAGGTGTAAGTCCAATTCCACCTAAGACTTGCAATTACTCTTGTGTTTATTGTCAAATAGGTAGAACAACACATTTTACTAACATCCGGCAGGATTTTTTCCCAAAGGAGGAAATCTTAGAGGAAATTAGATCCTATATTGAATCATCTATTAATTTTGATTATATCACTTTTGTTGGTGAAGGTGAACCAACTTTATGCAAAAGTTTGGGTTGGATAATTCGTTCTACAAAAGAATTAACGGATAAACCAATAGCTGTTATTACAAATGGTGCTCTTTTATATGATTTGGAAACAAGAAATGATCTATTAGCAGCAGATGTTATCTTACCAACTTTAGATGCAACTACCCAAGAACTGTTCAAGAAAATCAATCGCCCTATCAAGGAATTAACCATTGACAAGATAATTCAAGGAATGCAAGATTTTCGTTCTGAATTCCAAGGTCAAATTTGGATGGAAGTTATGCTAGTCAAGGGATTAAATGATACTTCCGATACTATTTCCAAAATAAATGCCGTTCTGGATAAACTTGGTTGTGACCGTGTTTATGTGAATGTTCCAATTCGTCCACCTGCAGAGAATTGGGTAAAAATCCCTGATAAAAATCGTGTTCTTGAGATTTGTAATGAACTCAATGCTTACAATATTGCTCACTATGAATCAATTCAAGGTTTTCAAATAAGAGATGATGAAGATATGGAGAGTCAGATTCTAAAAATAACCACTCGTCATCCTTTAAGAGAATCTCAAATCTTAGCAATGTTTGATTTGCCTTCTCAAGATATTATCCAACTACTTCATGATATGTCCAAAAAGGGGAAATTAAAACGAGTTATTCATAACAAACAAATTTTTTGGCTTAATGCTAACTCCAAGATAAAATAATTACTAATTACTTGTTATTAATAAATGCTAAAATCAGAATGTCATCTAGCTGGTTTAATGTTCTACTCAAACATGCCTTTCAATTTTATTTTTTAATTCAGAATGTAATAACTTTATCTGCACCATATGTCCATTGTGCTAGTTGACTCATTGTACTTCTATTAATGCTTTCAATCAACTTTATATCCTTCAAACCTCGTGCATCAAGACAAGCACCACATGCTTTAATCTCTCCACCTTTTTTTATCACTCCTTTTAACATTCTTTCCAGATTGTAATAACCTTCTGGGGTTTTTTGGCCTGGAATTGCACAAGTAACTGCATCTGCCAACAGGAAGACATTGATTTTGACATCTTTGTGTTCTTTTTGTAATGTCATAGTCAATCTTAAAGCATTAAACGCTTTTTCAGTTCCATATGATGCGTCATTAATTATAATTAAGACATTCATTATACACACAATGAATATTACATTATTATACCTATTATATTTGCTTGTTAATTTTCTAAAAAAGAAGAAGATTGAGAGCAAGCTTTCCATCGCTTACTCCTCGGGGAAATCGATTTTTCCCTCTCATTTGTATTTTACCCACGTATTTCTTTTTCGAGACTAACCTCCACCATCATCTTCTGGTGGATCTGGAGTCAATGTTGGATCCCCACGTCCTACCTGGACAGATAAGCTTCCACCTACTAAAAGACCT
>JAUVZH010000186.1 GCA_030602675.1 Candidatus Heimdallarchaeota archaeon
GGAAGAAGATCATTACATTGAGTGGATTGAAGTTATCAAAGATGGTAAAGCCTACCGAAAATTCTTGAAACCTGGCGATGATCCAAAAGCTTATTTCAAAATGAAATCCGAAGGCGTTATTGCTCGAGAGTATTGCAATAAACATGGCCTATGGAAAAGCTAATCGAGTGGATGTATAAATGAGTAAATCAATCAAAGGAACAGAAACTGAGAAGAATCTTCTCAAATCATTTGCTGGAGAATCTCAAGCTAGAGGCAGATATACAATGTATGCAAAAGTAGCTAATAAAGAAGGCTACAAGCAAATTGCAGAAATCTTTGAAGAAACTGCTTACAATGAATATCAACATGCTAAACAATTCTTTAGTTTCCTTGAAGGTGGAGTGGTAGAATTTACAGCTGCCTATCCAACAGATATTGGAACAACTGCAGAAAACTTGAAATTCGCAGCAATGGGCGAAAATGAAGAACATACAAAACTTTATCCAGGATTTGCAAAAGTAGCTGAAGACGAAGGGTTCTCAGATGTTGCTTTGAAATTCAAAAATATTGCAAAAGTAGAAGTTGCACACGAGAAAAGATATCTTGCTTTGCTTGAACATGTAAAAGCAGAAACTGTTTTCAAGAAATCCGAAAAAGTTACCTGGAAATGTCGTGTATGTGGTTTCCATCACGAAGGTGATACTCCACCCAAGATTTGTCCAGTTTGTGGACATTCTCATGAGCATTACGAACTACTTTGTGAAGAATATTAAACCAATTGAATTTGGAAATAGTTAGCAGTAATACTTTTACTGCTTTACTACTCTTTTTTTTCAAAACTTAATCTTGTGAAAAGGAATATATATCGTGAAGTCTTAATAACTACTCATCACTTCTTTATGGGAATATAATGGATAATAAAAAAATTAGATGCCCTAACTGTGGGAAAAAAATTGATAGCTGGTTTGTTTATTGCGAATATTGTGGAAACGCACTTCAACCTAAATCAATAAAGAAGCAAACGCCAAGTTCCACCATAAAATCAAATGTTGAAATTAGGAAGATACCCGCAACCGAAACAACAGAAGCAAAACAAGTCATTGTAGTTCCTGCTCAAAAAGCTGAAAAATATAAGTGGTATGCACCACCTAAAAGGAAGAGACCTGGATATCACCCACTTGAGTGGTTCTTTTGGATAGGTTGGGGAATATACGTAACATTTCGTTTTCTTTTCATTGTATTTTTTGATTACATAAAATGGTGTTGTTGGTGGGCACCACAAAAACGTAGGAATGATTAATAAAAAAAAATGATCTTTGAAGATCATTTTTCAAGATATTTTGTTAAGTAAATAGCACTTTTTCTCTTTCGATTGCTTTTCTTGCTAGAAATAGCATTGTAGTTAACAGTCCAACGATCAGAACTAGGTATATTCCATCTACCCAAGTAAATGATAGATCTACTATAGATAGAAACAAATGATAAATCCAATAGAATGGGTTGATGACTGCATAAGGTGCTGTAGTTGCTGGATCAAATGCTACTGTAAAGTAGAAGAGCAAACCAAAACCCATAACAACTGTCATACCTACTCTTTCTGCAATAGTTTTTGAAAACATTGTATCTACAGTCATCAAAGCTAACATTGTGATAACTAGAGCTATTACTAATCCGATCAGCAAGACTACACCTTTGATTGAAAGCAAATCATCAATGGACAAAGCAAGTATGCCCTCTACTCCCATGCTATCACCAGAATCTCCAATGACACTTAAACTTAGAAGACCTGCAAATACAGATCCTGCGAAATAAGCAACAATGCTTAACAATGAGGCTATTAAACCAACAACAAGTTTAGAGAAAACCAAATGGGCTCTATTTTTGGTAATAGAAAGCATGGTTTCAAAAGTACCATCTTCCTTTTCTTTGCCAAAACCAATGGTTCTTCCCATATTACCTACCAATGTGATTAGAATGAACATTGCATAAGCAAAAGGTGCAGCTAATTGCAATGTAGCTTGCGACCAACCAGACTCAGGTTCTCCAACCGGAGGTGAGTAAAATATTTCTTCAATTTGAGGGATATTATCTTGAGTGATATTATTCAAATATAAGAATGCACTAAATGCTGTTTCATGAATTTTGTTTATAACTTGATCAAAATAGACTCCTTGGATGGAAATATCACTAGAAGATTTGTGGAACTCCAAACTTGATTTTCCATCAAATGTTGCTTCCGAAAAGTTTGCAGGAATATATATTCCATTTGATGCATTCAATGCTTCTTCTCTAGTATCGACTATTCTTATTTCGATATTTGAAACATTTTCGACAAAAAGCTGGATATTCGCAATTGAAGCATCTCCAAGATTAATATTAATTATTGTGCTATTGTATAGTTCATCTGAACCAATATCATCAGAACAAATTGTAATAGTAGCTTGTTGAGCTCCGATAAAGATTGTTGGCAAAAATATGATTAGAAACATCATGATAAAAGGAATACCTACTGTTACAAGAATTGTTTTCCAAGTAAAAACTAATTTCAAATCCTTCTTGAGAATAGCAGTAAATTGATCTCTTTTCCTAACCATTTTAATTTCCTCCGTTTTCACTTACGTCGCTTTCAGTTTTATCTGAAAAACTTTCCATTTTCGTAAATGTCTCTCCCAGAGGTTTTGGAAAATCACGACCATTTTCAAAAGCTCTAATAATAGCAGCTTCAAAATCACCATCTGAAGCATATTTTTCTATAACTTCTTTTTTAGTTCCTTCGAAAACTAGCTCTCCTTCTTTCAAAATACCTGTATGAGTAGCTAAATCTTCAAGGTCAGAAGTTATGTGTGAAGACATTAAAACAGTTTTGCCATCCAATTTAACAAGTGCATGTATTATATCTCTCACTTTTTTTGCTCGAGCAATATCCAAACCAGTGGTTGGTTCATCTAGGATAATCAATTCACCACTTGATATAATTGTTCTAACTAAATTGATTACTCTCTTCTCTCCTCCAGATAATTTACCAAAATTCTGATCTAATTTATCGAGCATATCTAAATCTAAAAGAAGCTTCATCATTTTCTGACTAGCTTCTTCCTTATCAACACCTACAATAGAAGTGAAAAGTAAGATATTATCTCGAGTTTTAATATCCTTGTAACCTGCACTTAGTTGTGAAAGAATTCCAATTTCAGCTCTGATTTCATCAGGATTTTTCTTGACATCAACTCCTAACACATAAACTTCTCCAGAAGTTGGTTTCAAAATTCCTGTCAAGATCCTAATGGTAGTTGTCTTTCCAGCACCATTTGGTCCTAAAAGAGCATAAATGCAACCTTTTGGAACATGTAATGATATCCCTTTTAGAATCTCCTTTTTTCCAAAACTTTTACGTAGTTCTTTCGTTTCTATTATAAATTCATCATCCATGTTTTACCAACACTCAATAGAAATTGTCAATCTTGGAAATTAATTAAGATGGATTGATTATTTCGACATTTTAAATTGGAATTAATAACTATAAAAACTGATTCTTAAATCTAGAAAAGAAGGTAAGCAGTTTAACCAACTAAAATAAAATCCCTCATTTGCTATAGAACTTATATCTAGGTGTTTCTTTGATTCCTCCTTCCCAAACATACTCCAGTTTTCTAACTACTCTATTTTCTTTCTCCAATTCTAGCAAGTAATTGTAAATTAATGGACTGAATGTGTATCCATTAATTGAGGAAAGTTGTTCAAATTCACCAGGTGATAATCCTATATCCCTACAATTATTTTGAATGAAAATCCAAATACTTGCTATGTCATTATGATTGTCCTTCAGTGCATTGAGAATTGCTTCTTCGAATTCTATTTCATTTGGAGTAAATTCTGGCGGTTCATGATGATTTAGTAAACGTTCTATTGATACATCTCCTTTTGATAAGGTAATCAACACATTGTGGGGTGGTTGGCATTTGCATGGCAAAATGTTTTCCATTCCAGAGAGACCTATTTCAAAAGAGCTAAAGAACGTTGACTCTTCGGAATAACCAAGATACATAGGTTGCATCCAATTTGCAAGGAATATTTGTTCAGGGTATTTTGGATGGAGAACCACAAAAGCAAAATGCCCTTGGAAGTCTTTACATGAATTTCTAATGGCAACCTGAATGTCATTAGTCTTTTTTAGTTCTTCCTCTAGTAAATAACTGAAAATCTCACTATCACAGTAATCAATAACTTCTCGATTCAGATTTTTATCAAAGAATTTAGATTTAGATCTAAATTTGTAACCCTTTTCCTCTAAATCATTAACAAATTGTTTGTAGTTTGTAAGTGTTCCATTATGCATTGTCACAAAGAATTCATTACTGTTCCAAAATGGATGAGCTTTTGCTTGAGTATTTGTTTCAGCATGTGTAACATTCTTTATTGCATATCTTGTATGACCAATACCTATAGTAGGTTCTTTTTTTAATTGATGTAGTTCTCTGAACCTTTTTGCTGGACCAATATATTTCTCCATATAAACGTCATGGTTTTCAATGAAGGCTAAACCTGTTGCTTGTGCACCAATAATAGATTCTTGAATTTCCAATGAATCAAGTAATAATGGAATGCAATTTTCTTTTCCAATATACCCAGTCAAATGACACATTAGTTTTACATCCGAAATTTATCATGAAAGATTTACAATGGAATTTTCACTTTTTGTTTTATTAAAAATTGGTTTAATTCTTCTCGAGTAGGTAATGAAGTCATTGCTCCTTTCTTTTGTATAATCAAGGCTCCTACAGCACAACCAAGTATGCCAGCTTCTTCTAAACTTTTACCCTCAAGTAAACCGAATATAAATCCAGCATTAAATCCATCTCCAGCACCTGTAGTATCTATTACAGGAACCTCAAAAGATGGTATTGCTGAAAAGAAACCATCTCTTTGTTTTACTAAGCATCCTTTATTTCCTTTTTTCAATGCAATAATATCAATTGGATATTTTTCAAAAACCTCATCTATTGCTTTCTGTTCATCAATTTTCTCATCATTAAGTATAAATTGTAGTTCTTCAATTGATGGATAAAAAATATCTGTGCTCAATAATGCCTGATCTAGCATGTTTCTCAGTTCTTTTTCATCAGCCCATAAATTTAATCTTATATTGGGATCCAAACAAACTTTACCCTTAGTCTTACGACATTCCTCTATTGCCTTGAATATTGCACTCCTACAGGGTTCATCTGTTAATGAGACGGTACCAAAGTTAAGGAATTTTGCTTTTTTTACTGCAGCGATATTAACTTCTTTTGGTTCAAGTTTCATATCAGCAGCATTCTTCCTGTAAAACAGAAAATCTCTTTCACTGGCTTGATCAAGAGAAACAAATGCTAATGCGGTCTTTTCATTGGATTTCGCTTTTACCATAAATTCAACATTAACCCCTTCTTCTTTCAAGATATTGAGCAGATAATCCCCAAAAGAATCATTTGCTACTTTACCAATAAATCCTGTATTAATACCCAACCTTGCTAAACCTACAATGAAATTTGCTGGTGCACCACCAGGGCATTTTTGAAACGAATTTATTTTGTTTAAAGTGCCAATTTCATCGGAAATGAAGTCAATTAGAACTTCACCAATTGATAATACTTCAGGAAAAGACAAAGTTATTCACGAGTCAATTAAATTAGTTACTATTTGAAAAGAATTTTCCTTCATTTTGCTATTAGAATTGGTACCTAGCAATTTAGAGGAAATCAAATTTAAAAATCTTTAAAGTTAACCTTATTAAAGGATAATTACTTTATGATAGATAAGTTAAACAATAGTTTAAACTTCACTATCGAAATGTGGAGAAATTCAAAATTGAGTGATATATACCTTGATTGTGATTCACCTTGTGTGAGCTGTCCATATGGACGAATCTTTAAGATTAACAACTATAATGGAAGAAATCTTAGAGGTTCATATTATTGTGTGAATGATGGTATACTTTACTTATGTAAAAGAGGAGTAGGTTTCAGAATGGTCAGG
>JAUVZH010000286.1 GCA_030602675.1 Candidatus Heimdallarchaeota archaeon
AGCAACTCAAAGATGATAAAACATTAGCCAAAAGATTAGAAAAGCAAACACAAAAACTACGAAAGATAGTTGAAAAAGAACCAATACCAAAAACAAAAATAAAAGAGATTAAGTCACCATCAGGTATGAAAAAAGATCAAACATTAACAACAATATCTGCGATTGACGAAGAAATAATAGAAATTCGAACTAGAGCAGGGAACTATTATGTCTCGAAGAAATATTTTGACCATGAAGTTCTACATGAAAGAAGAATGTTTGAACTGCTAACAGACAAGGAATTGGAAATAAAGATCGAAGTTCTAAATTCAACCTTAAGAATTTTGGAACAAAATAAGGATAGTCTAACTGAAAAGGAATTTGAAGAAATCAAAAGTGACCACTTATCACAATTATTTGCCACAGAACAGCTATTAGCAAAAAGAAAAGGAAAGGGAAAGAAAGTAATTTGCCTTTATTGTCAAACAACAAATTCCTCAATACAAAGAAAATGTAAAGAATGTGGAGAGGAGTTACCTTACTGTATTGTCTGTTTGAATAGTTTAGGTAAAGGAACTGAAGTAAGTATTTGCCCTCATTGTTCCAGTTTTGCTCATGTGCACCACTTTAGAGTTTGGTTAGAAAAAACCTCTATTTGCCCATATTGTAAGAAGAAAATCAGAAAGGATGTAGAGACAACTATACTTGAATCATTAGCTAAGGTTGAAAGTAAAACAAAGTAAATTTTCTCTTTTCAAATCATTTCC
The DNA here is from genome assembly GCA_030602675.1 of Candidatus Heimdallarchaeota archaeon. Lineage (GTDB taxonomy): Archaea > Asgardarchaeota > Heimdallarchaeia > JABLTI01 > JABLTI01 > JABLTI01. The sequence goes on from JAUVZH010000286.1 coordinate 747, forward strand.
TTTTAGTTATCTTTCAGCATAGACAAAGCACTATTCTTATATTTTACAATTATAATGTGCTACTATGAAGAAACTTCCTTTCATCCAGACAAGTGTTTTTGCTGATGATCGCTATCAATTTTCTGGTAACCAATTGGCTACTTTTTGGAAAAAAGAAGCTAATATACAACTTAGTAGTGAGGAAATGCAAGGTATTGCATTAGAAATGAATTTCTCAGAAACAACCTTTATTTTTAGCTCAAAAATTGATAAGTGCTCGGTAAAAGTTCGAATATTCACACCTGGGAAGGAATTAGCTTTTGCTGGTCATCCAACTTTAGGAACTACCTATGTCCTTAAAGAACAGAATATAGTTCCGGTAAAAACAACAAAAACAGTTTTGGAATTAGGTATAGGACCAATAGAAGTAGAGTATATTGATAAAGAAACTATTAGTATGTTTCAACCTAGACCTAACTTTTTGGATGAATACTCAGATGTTCAAGCTATAGCTGAAATATTAGGTATTAAAGAAAGTGATATTTCAGATGAATATCCTATCCAAGCTGTTTCAACAGGTTTTCCTTTTCTAATCGTACCTTTGAACTCAATGGATGTTATTAAAAGTATTAATCTTAATGCTCAAAAACAAATCGAGATACTATCTAATTTTATAACATCTGAGGTACTAGTCTTCACAAAAGAAACTACTCATGAAGATTCTGACGTTCATGTGAGAATGTTTGCTCCTTCTGCTGGAGTGTTAGAAGATCCAGCAACAGGTAGTGCTGCAGGTCCACTCGGATCATATTTAGAGCACTGGAATGTTCTTGATGATCATAAAAAATCGACTATTATTAAGATAGAGCAAGGGTTTGAAATAAACAGACCAAGTAATCTTTTAGTACAACCACTCTACACTAATGATGAGATTACTCAAGTGAAAGTGTCAGGTAAAGTAAGGAAAATAGCTGAAAGCACCTTCTTTCTCTGAATTCTTTTTGTTAGGAATAATTTTATATTAGCTATTTTCTTCGTTTTGTTATGCTTAATCATAGATTTTTAGTCAAATACGAAGATGCTGAGAGTTTTGTGAAAGGTGCTGTGGAATTCATTCAGAAGCATGTAAAGGATAAAAAAGTATTTTGTGCACTCTCAGGGGGTATAGATAGTTCAGCTGCATATTTATTGTTGAAGAAAGCAGGAGTCAATGTTTTACCAGTATTCATTGATCATGGACTTATGAGAATCATTCGAGGTAAAGAGGAACGTGAACATATCAAAGAAGCATTTCCAGATGTAATGATTGCAGACATACGAGATGAATTTCTACCTCAAATATACGGTGAAGGTGACGCAGAAGAAAAGCGAAAATTGTTCAAAAAGGCTTATTCCAGTACATTCGATGCCATTATTAGAGCTGAAAAATGTGATTTATTAGCAGATGGAACAATTCTCCCTGATCTTGAGGAAAGCTTTGGTGTAGGAATGGATGAACTTAGCGAAACAATGTCTTTTGAAGAAGAAACTAAATTAAGAGAAGCTCAAAAAGGAAAAGGTTTTGTAAAAAGCCAACACAACGTAGAAATCACATATGACGTAGAAGCAACAGTACAACCTGTAGCTCCACTAATAAAGAACCAAGTTCGTGAAGTTTTAGATTATCTTGGAATGCCTCATCAATTAGTTTATAGAAAAGCATTTCCAGGTCCTGCTCTCGCCGCACGAATTGTTGGACCTGTGACAGAAGAAAAATTAGCTTTCCAGAAGAAAATTCATGATATCGTTGAATCCGCTGTAGATGATTATTATGTTGAAAAACATGGAAAATCAATGATCATTAACGATAAAGGTGAACAAGAACCCTTCCAAGTTTTCGCGGCTACTTTTGAAGATGTAATGACTTCAAAAGTTACTGGGTTACGTGATGGTATGAGAACTTATGATTCCCCTAAAATTGTTAAAGGTGAATGGGACTTCAAGAAGTTAGTTAAAGAAGGTAAGCAGCTTAAAGATTTCAACAGACTCTTCTATCTTTTAGGTGGAAAGGCAACTGGCAAGTTTGATGCTGTTATAAGAAGTATTAATAGCATTGATGCACGAACAGCAAGTGTTACAGAATTACCTATTGAACTATTGCTTAAATTGAAAGAAAAATTACTTGAGATTTCAGAAGTCAGAAACATTTACTTTGATGTAACTACAAAACCACCATCTACTATTGAATATGTTTAAGAAAGTGTGAAGCTAAAAGTGATTTTTAGCTTAACTCATTTTTTCTCTGGTTTAATTATTGATCCAACTCATTCTCTACCATTAACACGAACAGTTAGAGGTTTTTTACTTCTTAATGTTTGAAATTTACATCCTAACATAGAGAATGTTAATAGAAAGTATTAATTAGAATAACTCATATCCAATCGAGTGAGAAATATGACAAAAATTGCTGTTATATCAACAAAAGATAGAATTTACGGTGTGAATAAATCCTTTGAACTTTTAGGAATTAATCCTGTCAAAGGAAAGAATGTTATTTTTAAACCAAACTTCAATACAGCTGACCCTCCACCTGCTTCAACTTCTATGGAAACAATGAAGCAAATGTTAATCAAATTGAAAGAAATGGGCGCAAAAACAATTACTGTTGCTGAAAGAAGTGGTCCAGCAAATACTGAAAAAGTGTTTAAAGATAAGGGACTTTACAATTTAGCAAAAGAGCTAGATTTTAAGATTGTTAATCTAGCAACTGCACCTAAAGAAGAATACGTTCTAAAACAACCTGAAGAAAGCCATTGGAAAGAAGGATTTCTTTTCGCTAAAATCTATGATGAAGCAGAATGTATTGTTGAAACTTGCTGCTTAAAAACACATCAATATGGTGGTCATTTTACTCTTTCCATGAAAAATGCAACTGGTCTTGTTCCTCGAGATGATTATACCTACATGAAGGAATTACATAGTTCTGAAAACCAAAGAAAAATGATCGCAGAAATAAATGCCGTTTACAAAGCTGATTTAATTATAATAGATGGTGTTGTAACCTTTGTTGATGGTGGTCCAATGGAAGGAACTCGCAAAGAAGCTAATGTCTTTATTGCTGGAACTGATAAGATCGCTATTGATGCTGTTGGAGTAGCTTTATTGAGAATACTAGGAACAACAGATGATGTTAGCAAAGGACCCATTTTTGAACAAGAACAGATTTCAAGAGCAGTCGAGCTCGGAATAGGCATATCTTCTCCAGATGAAATCGAGTTTATTACTGATTCTGAAGAATCTAACAAGCTTGTCGAAAAAATCAAGTTAAAATTAGCAGAATAGGTCAAGTCTTTTCTTGACTTTTTATTTTCTTTATTTTAGTTAGCAAATGTTTTACATCTCGAGATCTACTCAAAATTATATAATTGTCTTCTCCCAAAGATGCTTTAATTTCTTCAATCATACCAGGTAATTTGTTCTTGTAGTATCTTCTTGAAAATGAAATTAGTTCCCACGTGGATTCCAAAATAAATTCTTTTGAACCACTATTTAATACTTTTAAAGGTAAAGGCGTTGGATTATGAAATTTAAATCTAGAATTACGAGCAGCGGTTCGTGCAAATATTCGCCAGTAAATTAAGGGTTTAGGCAAGCAAAGGAAAATTGCAAAAGTTGCTTTTGGTAGAATATCAGATCTTATTCTCGAGTAGTTTCCATCTATTACCCAATTATCTGAAGGCATCTGAGAAAGAACTTCATTTCTAAAGTCATCCGTATCAGGAATCTTCCAATTAGGTCCCC
>JAUVZH010000091.1 GCA_030602675.1 Candidatus Heimdallarchaeota archaeon
AAAAAGAAATTGTTATCTTTGATCTCGATATAGATAAAATCAAAGAAAAAGCAGAAGGACTAATTCTTGAGCAAGGTGATGTTTCAAACATTAAAAATCTGGAAGAGGTTTTTAAGAAGTATAACTTCACTGATGTTTTTCACCTGGCTGCTATTTTGCCACCAATAACAGAAGAGGATCCTTACAAAGCTTTCAAGGTTAATGTCGAAGGAACAATGAACGTCCTTAAAACTGCTTGTAAATTTGGCATCAAAACTATGATATATCCAAGTTCAGCAACTGTTTTTGGACCAGATAGAAAACCACCTTTCACAGAAGCAGATTTGCATGATCCATGGACTGTCTATAGTTCTTTTAAGATTTGCACGGAAATTATAGGTTCAATTTATTCGAAAAATTTTGATATAAGCTTTAGAGCTGTTCGTTTTCCTATTGTTGTAGGACCAGGAAGAAAATCATTCTTAGGTATTACACCATATCCAACTCAAATGGTAGAGGAATCTGTTAAAGGAAAACCTTATACTGCTGAGATTTCACCTGAAACAAAACTACCAATTATTTACGTTGATGATGCTGTACAGATTCTAATTAATCTTTGGCGTAGCAATGATATTCATTTCGAAATTTACAATGTCGATGGTTTGTGGGTAACTGCAAAGGAAATTGCTGATGGTATTAAGAAAATCATTCCTTCTGCTGAGATTACTTTCAAACCTGTAGAGAATGTACACATTCAACAAATTCTTTCTGGTGTAAAGAAACAGAAAGCAGAAGCAAAATATGGTCTTAAGGGTAAAAGATTGTTAGATGAGATTCTACAAGAGTATATCTCAAGAAGTTCAGATGAAAAATAATGTTAATATTTCAATATGTTTTTTTATCCTACTTATTGAAGTACATTAAAAGGTGTTAATAACTTTGAGTCAATTTAGAAAAATTCCATTCATTCCAACAGCCGATAAATTAGCAGATTTAGTATTTTCTAAATTAAAAAAGATTCGAGTTGACACTCCAAGGAAAATCAAAATGAGGCGATCTGATTTATCTTTCTATAAAACCCTTTACTTTAGACAATTCAGATTTATTTTTCCAGAATTTGATACAAAATTATCAAATATAGCTAACAGTTTTCCATTTATTGATGAATTACATCCCTTTCATAAAGAACTGATCGAAGTATTGTTTGGCATAGAGAAAATACGTACTTCTCTTTCAAGGATAAAGAATACTCGAAAATCTCTTAGGAGTATTGAAAGAGACGTTTCGAAAAAATTAGGTATTTGTGAATTTGCTGAAGAAGCCAAAAAAATTAGAAGAGAAGCTATTGGTCGTATTGGTTCTACTATTAAGAAGATAGAACAACCATTGAATGATTTGATTGAAGCAAAAATACAATTATCTAAAGTACCTGATTTTAATTTATTTGAAAAAACTATTGCATTCGCTGGTGCTCCTAATGCAGGAAAGTCTAGTTATGTTAAAATCGTTTCAACTGGAAAACCAGAAATTGCTGCTTATCCATTTACAACAAAAGAACTAAATTGTGGTCATAGGAAACATGGTTTTGAAGCTATACAACTTGTTGATACACCTGGTCTTTTAGACAGACCATTACATGAACGAAATGAAATTGAAATGAGAAGTATCTTAGCACTAAAACATTTTGCTGATTACATAATTTTCTTGTATGATCCTTCAGAAGGTGCTCCTTTGACATTACAGCAGCAACTAAATCTTTGTAATGAAATTAAAGAAATATTTCCAGATATACCAATCTTGACGTTAATCAATAAGAAAGACATTCTAAGCAAAAACCAATTAGCAAATGCCGAAAAATTGTTAGGAAAACATGAAACAATTTCTACACTTGAAAGCAACAAGAAACAATTAGAAGACATAGTTTTAATGGTAACAGAAAAAATACCTGAAAAGAAGTTATTTGTAAAACCAGACGAAATTAAAAAAATAGAAGAAGCTCCTCCAAAATCCAAAAAAGAGGGTGAAATTGAGTGGATATTCTTTGACGAAGATGATTAGAATAGATGGAAATATGCTAGAAGGTGGTGGCTCCATTGTCAGGAATTCCATCGCTCTGTCTGCTTTATTCAACACTCCAATTGAAATCTACAATATACGAGCAAAACGGTCAAAACCTGGTTTGAGAAATCAGCATGCCTACGCAATAAAAGCAATCAGCGAAATTTGTAATGCCAAAGTTGAGGGATTAAGAGTAGGTTCAGAGCAAGTAAAGTTCTATCCGGGTAAAATTCAAAGTGGAGAATTTAAAATAGATGTAAAAACTGCTGGAAGTTTACCATTAATACTACAAGCCATTATTCCTGTAGCAGCTCATGCACCTGGTCCTGTTAAATTGTTGATGAAAGGTGGTACTGATGTTCCCATGGCACCTCCTTATGATTACCTGCATCATGTATATGTTCCAATGATAAAACAAATTGGTGTTGAGATTACTTTGTGTTTTGGTCGAAGAGGTCATTACCCCAAAGGTGGAGGAACCCTTTCTTGTGATATTGAGCCTGTTTTACGAATGAAACCCATTGACTATAAATTCAATAAACCTCAAAAAATAAAGTGCATCTGTGGGAAAGCACATGCAGTCCAATTACCTAAACATATAGCTGATAGAATGATTTCAGCAGCAATTAAAAAGTTGAAAGAACATAATCTCGAAGTTAGTGTTATTGAGAGAGATTGCCCAGAACCTAAATATGATACACATGTTGGTCCTGGAACAGGGATAACTTTATGGGCATGTACAAATCATGGTACAATACTCGCAGGAGATGGATTAGGTAAAAAGGGCTTGCCAGCGGAAAAAGTAGGTGAAACTGCTGCGACAAATCTTATCTCACAAATTAAATTAGGACGACCAATCGATTATCACCTAGCAGATCAACTTATTATTTGGATGGCTATCTCCGACTTTCCATCTGTGATTGACACGAGCAAGATTACTCTTCATACATTAACAAATATAGAAATCATAAAGCAAATTTCTAATGCTGAATTTACTATTGAAGGTTCAGAGGGTAATCCTGGTATAATATATTGTGAACCTAATTATATTCGAAAATCAAACTAAATCATATTTTAAGTAAGGTTATTTACTAATAACATCTCAAATAATATTTGTAGTTTAATGGTGCCTGAAATGTATGAAATTACTCCTGAAGATGAAAAGAAACTAGCAAAATTAAGTCCATATCAACAAGCTATTTTACGTATTCTTGCTGAAGTTCCTAAAGGAAACGTAGTTACTTATGGTGATTTAGCTGATGAATTGGCTAGAAGAGACCCCCGTTGGAAAGCTACTGCTAGAGCTGTTGGTACAACAATGAGAAGAAACCCTTGCGGACCTTATATTCCATGTCATAGAGTTATAAAATCAGATGGTAACATAGGCAACTTCCGGGGTGGAGCTGAAGGAGCAGTAAAAGAAAAAGAACGAATGCTTAGAGAAGAAGCTGTTGAAGTAGTTAAAGGAAAAATTAATCTGAAAGCATATAGACACAATTTTGTTTAACTTTTATCACTAGAAGAAACTGTTTGAATACGAGTTACTCCATCAATCTCATCAATGATCTTTGCTACAGTTTTTGGAATTAATTGTCTCCAATTCTTTTTTCCACTTATCATTAAATCTCGAATATGGTTTGCACTATATTCTTTTCTTTCATAAAATGGAGTACGTCTTACTTCTTTCCCTGCTTGCTTAAACAGATATTCTGTTAATGGATTGTTTGTATAAACAACATCGAACTTTGGAACTAATCTTGTAATATGTGCAACCCATAATCCATTATCCTTAACATCATTTGCTGGAATAATAATTACTCGAGTAATATCTTTCAATTCATCAACAATTGAATGATGAATCATATCATACCTTTCTCCTGCAGTAAATGGATTGTCTTTTTGATGACTTTGTTGGGATGCAGCAATAATAACTATTAGCTCATCAACTTCAGAAAGTATGTATTTCACAGCATTCAAATGTCCTTTATGAAATGGTTGAAATCTACCAACTACCATTCCTCGCATAGTGTTCACGTTCACATTATTATTGATGATGTGTATAATTTACCTATTACATTAATTTATCTTTAGGAGTAAATAATTTGATAGCAAAGTTCATTATATTAAAAAACTTTATAAGTCAATTTCAAATTTCGAGAATTGATACGTGTCAAGGAATATTTCGTCCTTTTCTTATCAATGAATTTGGACAGAAGATAATGCTGTGATAAACTATGGATATAGAGGTAATTGAAAATAAGAATAACAAGCTTCGTTTCATTATACGTGGAAGTAATTATACATTCGTAAATGGTATAAGAAGAACCATTATATCTGAAGTACCTACTTTGGCTATTGAAGATATCATTTTAGTTGAGAATACTTCCCCAGTTTTAGATGAAATGGTTGCCCATACATTAGGGCTTATACCTCTAACTACTCCAAGTGACGAATTCACTGTTGCTAGTGAATGCAAAAATTGTGATGGTGAAGGGTGTCAATTTTGCTCTGTTGCCTTAACTCTCGAAGTTGAAGCTGCAGGTAATGAGACCAAAATGGTTTACTCTAAAGACCTTATTTCAAATGATGATAAGATAAAGCCAATTTCAGAGAAAATCCCCATTGCCAAACTTGGTGCTGGACAAAAAATCACTTTAGAAGCTATAGCAATGATGGGAAGAGGTAAAGAACATGCAAAGTGGTCACCAGCAGTAACCTGTAGTTATAGATATTATCCTCAAGTTAACCAAGATGTATCGAAATGTACTGGGTGCATGGATTGTGTTGATGCTTGCCCCAAAAATATCCTTAAAGTAAATAAAAAAGTTGTAAAACTTACTGACCCTCTTGAATGTCTTTTATGCGATCTCTGCACAAAAGCTTGCAGTTATGATTCCTTAAAAATGGGAAATGTAGAAGGAGATTTCATCTTTTTACTGGAAACAACTGGTGCAATTTCACCAATTGATGCATTTAAGAAAGCAACCGAAATCCTCAAAAGCAAAGCTAAAGACTTCGAGAACGAATACAAAGTTGCTTTAGATAAGTACTTGAAAAAGAAGAAATAATTAAGATAATCCTATAAATTGTTTTCATTAATTGAAGACGGAGGATTGTGAGAAAATGCCAAAGCCAACAGGGCCATCAGATCCTAATACCGTCGCGCTAATACGCGATTTGAGAAAAAAAGGTGTTGCTGATAAGAAGCACAATTTTTGGACGGTTCTCTCTAAAAGGCTTACTAAACCTAGAAGGCAACGACCTGCAGTCAATCTTAGCAAAATAAGTCGATATGCTAAGAAAGCTGAGTTAGTTGTTGTTCCAGGTAAGGTTCTAGCTTCAGGAGAGATAAAGGGCAGCTATACAATTGCTGCTTTAAACTTCAGTGAAATTGCTGAAGCAAAAATAACCAAAGCTGGAGGAAGAGCACTTTCATTAAGAGATTTAATGGAGTTACCAGCAACAGAGCTCAAGAAAGTTCGAATTTTTGCATAATGAATTCGGAGATGAAAACTAATGTCAAAAAATACTGTAATAGATGCCGAAGGATCAATCCTTGGACGATTATCCACAAACATTGCTAAAAGACTACTCATGGGTGAAACCGTTGATATAGTGAATGTTGAAAAGATAATCATTTCAGGCAAACCCGAATCAATTATCTTGCAATACAAGGAACGATTGGATATTAGAAGCAAATACAATCCTCTCAGAGGACCTTTCCACTATAGACGTCCTGACAGATTTGTTAGGCGATCCATTAGAGGTATGCTTCCTTACAAGAAACCAAGAGGAAAAGCAGCTTTTCATAGGTTGAAATGTTACATTTCTGTTCCAAAAGAATTCGAAAAAGCCAAAATGATTAAGGTACCAGAAGCTGATTCTGCTAAACTAACTGTTAAAAGAATAGCAGTTGGCGAGCTTTGTAAACAACTTGGCTGGAATTATAATCCAGATTTAGATCCAAGGTTAAAAAACAAGTAATAGGTGGTAATGCTAATGTCATCAAAAAGAATCGTTTTAACATCTGGTAAACGTAAAACAGCAATTGCTAGAGCTACAACAAAAGCTGGTAAAGGACGAATCCGAATTAATTCCATACCACTAGAAATTTATCCCTCCGAATTAGCTCGAATGAAAATTCAAGAACCAATCGTTCTGGCTGGTGAGGATGTTATCAAGAGCATTGATATTATTGTAAATGTTAAAGGCGGAGGAATAATTGGACAAGCCGATGCTGCCAGAACAGCTATTGGTCGTGCTTTGGTAATATGGACTCAAGATCCAACGTTAAGAAGCAAATTCATGCACTATGACAGAACTATTTTGGTCGCTGATTCTCGTCGTAAAGAAGAGAAGAAAACAGGCGGTCCTGGTGCAAGAGCTCGTTACCAAAAATCATATCGTTAATGGTTAAAAGCAGTTAGTGGATTATTTCCACTAGTTGTTTCTTATCCTTAACTTATTATTCCTGTGGAATTTCCCCTATCATATCTTAAATGATTTATTTTTTAAATATTTGAAGTAGAAATCATAAAACAAAGAAAAAGATGATGAATAAATGAATCGAAATAAAGATTGGTTACAATACTCAGAAGAGCTAATTGAAATAGCAGATATTCTAATGGATAAAGGTAAATTCTCTTGGTCATGCTTCACATCACATCAAGCTTCATCTGCTGCTTTGAAAGCTATTCTATCATTGATGGATGAATCTACATTTGGTGATAATTTAATTGCTTTACTTAGAAAGATAAAAGGAAAGTATACAATACCAGACGATGTGAAACAAGCTTGTCATCAAGTAAATGATTTCTTTACAAAAAGTAGAGATCTTGAAGGAAAAACAGAAGGTACTCCTCTAAATAATTTTACAATTAAAGATGCAAATCAAGCAAAAGCAAGTGCATTAGCGCTTATTAGGTTTGCACATCACAATTCCCATTAAATTTAATGTATTTTACATAGTATAATTGTTTAATTTTAAATAGTAAATTACCTTTAATACTCTGTACATTCAGCTGTATTTAACAAAAGGAAATTTCAAAAATGGCTCTCAACACTAATGCTACTGATGCAATCGAATATGCATTGAAATTAGATGCTGACTATGTTGATATACGAGTTGAGAATGAATTTGCTAATTTTACAGGTTTGAGAAACAATGAGATTTGTGGTGTAAATACTAATTTACAAGAAAGCATCGGCATTCGAGTTTTATACAAGAATTGTTGGGGATTTGCATCAGTTTCCTCCCTAGATAATTCATCAATAATGCGAACAACTCAGAATGCAGTTAAGATTGCTAAGAAAATTGCAAAAAAATCAGATAAAAAGAAAATAAATATAGCTGAAATCCCAAGTAGGAAAACAAGTGTTTCAGATAGTTGTAAAAAACATCCACAATACCTTGAGCAAAGAGATCGAATTGATTTATTAAACTGGTTAAATTCGAGAATAAACTCTCGAGTGAATATTGCAAAGGTATTAGATTTAAAATTAATTGAAAATCATACGCAGAAATTATTTATGAATTCTGAAGGTTCAGAAATAGAACAAATCCTAATCAGAGCCAGCATGTTTCTCGGATGTTCTTTAGGTGGATCAAGTAATTTTCAAAGAGTAAGATCAGTTGGTTTCGGGGGTGTAGGAGGGATTGAGCAGTTTGAACAATACTCTTTTGAGGGGTTTCTGGATAACTTCATATCAACATTGCCTGAAATCGCACAAGCAAAATTAGTAAAACCAAAAGAACAACCAATTATTTTAAACGAAGAAATGGGTTGGAATCTTTGTCATGAATTTTGTCATGCAGTTGAATCTGATTTAATAATAAGTGGGCAATCACCTTTAGATACACGAATTGGAAGTAAGATAGGTTCAGAAGAGGTTACGATCATTGATGATGCTAGCTTTAAAGGTTATGGAGAGTATTATTTTGATGATGAAGGAGTAAAAGCATCTGGTACATTAATTATTGAAGATGGTATCTTATTTGATGTATTGCAAAGTAGGGAAACAGCTGCAGAGATGAATGCTATACCAACTAGCAATGGTAGAGCTGAAAGCAGTCTTTACTATCCTCAAGTTAGGCAAAGCAATACTTTCTTTGAACCTGGCAATCACAAATTCGAAGAGCTTATAGAAGGAGCTAAAAATGGTCTTTACATTTGTGATACATTCGGTGGAACTGCTGACACCGTCCATGGGAATTTCCAATTAGATGCACAGTATGGTCGGAAAATCGAGAAGGGGGAACTAGGAGATTATGTGACAGGATTTTCAATTATTGGTAATCTCTACACAATATTGGGTGATATTAATGGTATGACCAAGGATCTTGGTAGCTTTCCATCATATTGTGGAAAACAGGGTCAAAGAGTTAGTGTAGGTGCAATATCTCCAAAAGTAAGTTTGAAAAGTGTAGCAGTAATATCGAATATTGCTCAGAGACATATAAGAAAAATAGACTTTACAAGGGTGAGGGAAACACTATGATCGAAGTTTTAGCAGACGAAGCTATTAGAAAAGCAGAATCAATAAACATAGATGCTATTGAAGTTTTTATTCAGAAAAAGAATTTGAAAAAAGTAGAGATAGTTAATGGTGGCATTAAAAATATTATAGAAAAGGAA
>JAUVZH010000360.1 GCA_030602675.1 Candidatus Heimdallarchaeota archaeon
GTCTTGTGTTTTTTCTACTCCGAAAATTGCTGAGGGTAGAAATGATTCATTTTGGTTGACTTGGACTTGGAATATTGATGGTATATTTGGTATCTATTTCGGACGATTTAATGTTACAGATAACAACATGAACAATATTACCAAATTGTCTGGCGAGTGTAGCTACGAGAGTATTGATCCTGAATTTGCTATTGATTATCAAGGCAATGCTCATGTAGTTTGGTCTCAAGGTCAAAACTACTCTAAAATATTGCGTTATTGTAAGATCAATCAAAATAATACAATTGTAACATTATCCAATCTAACTGATAGCTCGGTTAGTTGCAGAGATCCAGCACTAATTTTCGATCAAGATGGCACGTTGAATCTCTTTTATAGTAATTACACAACAGAAACACATGTAACACTTGGTACAAGATTTATCTATCAATGTAAGAAACCAATAAATGAATCATGGTCTAATTTTGAAAAAGTTGCTCCATACATCCATGTTGATAAGTCCTTTTTATCTGATGCTCATAATCCATTAGTAATTTTGGATAAAAACAATGTTCTTTGGATGGGTCATGAGATAAGAGCCTATTTTCCTAATTTTCAAGGAGTGTCATTGAGAGGAAGAATTAACAATCAATGGATTCCAAGTGAACCTATATCACTTGCACAGGCACCAGCATTTGATCAACAAATTGTTTGTGATAGTCAAAACAACCTGCATTGTGTCTGGACTGATTTTAGATCAAATTACTTCACATTTTATTATCGAATTCGGAAAGCTGATGGAGTTTGGTTAAATGAGTACTTGTTACTTAATTATGGAAATAAGGATGTCTACAATCCTTATGTCAAACTTTCTATAATAATCGTTTTTATTGCACTCGCAGTTGCTATATCTGGTGTAGTAATTTATCATACAGTTACAAAACGAAGATACAAGAAAGTCATGGAAGAACATAAATCGAAAATTGAAAGCAAGTTGGATAAGCAGTAGTCAAGCAATTCAGACTAATGGTAATTGTAAAAAGAGTTATTTTTTTCATAACTAATGTTGATTTAAATGACTTTACACTTAAGGGATACACCTATTCTTAATTTTCTAAATGAATGCAATAAAACCTCAATGGAAAAAAAGATCTTGGATTGTGGAGCTGGAGGTAGACACCCACCGCTAGCAATTTTTCATAAAGATGGTTACCAAACACATGGAATAGAGATTTTGGATAGTCAAATAGAGAAAGCAGAAAAGTATGCTAAAGAACATAAAATGGAATTTAACATTATCAAAGGAGATATGCGAGAACTACCATATGAAAATGAATCCTTCAGCTTTGTTTTCAGTCATCATACAATATTCCATATGCTGAAAACTAATATTGCTATTTCATTGAAGGAAATGGAACGTGTACTTAAACCAGATGGTCTTATTTTTGTCAATTTTCCATCATATGAATGTGTTGGATATGGCAATGGTAAAGAAGTACGAAAAGGGGAATTTATTACTGAAGAACACGGTGAGGAGGTCCTGCATTCCTACTATGAAGATGATGAAGCAGATGTTTATTTTGAGAACTATGACATTATAATGAAAAGAAAATTTAATTTACTAATAGCAGCAAATTGGGTAAATAATATGGTAATGATTGAATATATAGCAAAGAAAAAATGAGTTAGAATTATAGATTTATGTTTAACCCGACTGGACAATGATCTGATCCAATTACTTCGGTCAGAATGTATGCTTTGGTTACTTTCTCAAGTAAATTTGAAGAGACAAAGAAGTAATCTAATCTCCATCCAACATTTCTATCACGTGCACCAATATTTCTCATTGACCACCAAGTATATTTTTCTGGTTTATCGGGATAGAAGTGCCGAAGCGAATCAATATAACCCATATCTATTATTTTATCAAGCCATGCACGTTCAATAGGCAAGAATCCTGAGATTGCTTCATTTGCTTTTGGATGCGTTAGATCTATAGGTTTGTGAGCAGTATTTACGTCACCACAGAAAATAACTGATTTCCCATTCTTCCGATAATTCTCCATTACTTCCAAGAATTTGTCATAATAATCTAGTTTGTATTGTAATCTCTCAGCATTCTTCTTACCATTTGGGAAATAAGAATTTGCTAAAACGAAATTTGAATATTCTAAAATTACATGTCTACCTTCGTTGTCTAGTTTTTTTGAACCAAGTTCAGTAGTTACATTTATTGGTTCTTCCTTTGCGAAAGTAACGACACCACTGTATCCTTTTCTTTCTGCAGCACTCCAATAACCCTTGTAACCTGGTGGATTTAGCAACTCTTCTGTTACTTGATCAGGATGCGCCTTGGTTTCTTGGAGACATAGAAAATCAGGAGATACTTTTTCAAGCCACTCAAAGAAATCTTGTTCATTGACTAGTTTTTTCTTTGCTAAGGCCCTAATCCCATTAACATTCCACGAGAGTAACATTTTTTCCTTCATACAATTAAGATGAAATTCTTATTTTTTGAAAGTATCCTTTATTTTTGATAATTTAACTTCTGATTGCTATCTATACAAAGATTTTTAAAAAAGTTAGGTTAACCTAACTTTGAAGGCTATTACAATAAATATTAATATCCAAAAGAAAGAGTGAATTAGTTGAAAACCAATGGCTAAAATAGCTTTACTTGGAAATCCAAACGTAGGAAAAAGTGTCATTTTTAATGAATTGACTGGGTTAAACCAGACAATAGCGAATTTTCCGGGATGTACTGTTGAGAAAAAAACAGGCGGGATGACACATGAGGATAGATCTATTGAAGTCATTGATTTACCAGGAATATACTCTTTATCTCCTCATTCTATTGATGAAAAAATCTCAAGAGAATACATAATTGAGGAAAGTCCTGATTTAGTAGTTGGTGTTTTAGATGCATCCAATCTGGAGAGAAATCTCTATTTAACAATCCAACTTATGGAGCTTGGTTTAAATCTCATACTTATTTTAAATATGGTTGATTTAGCTGAAGGAAAAGGCATTATAATTGATACAAATCGACTTTCACAATCATTAGGAGTTCCAATTATTGAGACAATTGCTTCAAAAGGCAAAGGTATTGATGAGCTGAAAAGTGCAATATGTCATTTCTTGGATAATCCAGTTGGACCTAGACCTATCAAATGGACTGGGGAAATTGCAGAAAGTGTAGCAGTGATTCTCAAGGAAATTGCTCCTTATTCATCAAGAATAGAGAGGAAGTATCCAATTAATTGGTTGGCTATTTCCTTATTAGAAGAAGATGCATATGCTTGGAATATCTTACGAGATATAGGTATCCCTCATGAGGAGCTTGAAGTTAAAATCAGAAAGATTGTTAAAGAAAAATTTGATGGGAATACAACTGTTCCAATTGTTGATGCTCGTTATGATATTGTTAAAGAATTTATGATTAATGTTCAAACTGATTATCGAGGGAAAAAATGGGCTCTAACTGACATGCTTGATGAAGTTTTAACAAATAGATTTCTTGGCATCCCCATTTTTCTAGGTATCATGTGGGGAGTTTTTCAATTAACTTTTACTGTTGGTCAACCTTTAGTTGACTTAATTGGATTATTGTTTACTAAACTAGGAGATTTGGTTTATATCATATCAAATGCGTTAGATGGATCTGGCAATGGCATTAATCCGATATCCGATTTTATTGTAGGAGC
>JAUVZH010000212.1 GCA_030602675.1 Candidatus Heimdallarchaeota archaeon
TGAATGCAATTCTTTAGAGGCATTTTTTATTCGATATACTCTTACCAGATAGCTATCGGTATTTTTCATGATTTTCTTGAAATCAACATTTTTTTTAATGTCACTCGATATTTTTTCGATTGTATTGCCTTCTACTTTTGAACGGTAAAGTAATGTGACTGCTCTCCTACAATAGGCAGCACGCGATGCTGCTTTATAAGCTCCTTGTCTGTTAGATTCCAAAATCAAACAATGTATTCGTTTTTCTATAATCTTATAATTAGCTTTTTCACTCTCGAGTATGGATATTATTTCTTGCGTTGGGAGGTTTGGATGTATTCCTGATAAATGAAAAAAATGTTTATCGTATTTCGTTGTAGGAATATCTTCTACAATACCTTTCGTTCCCAAAATAACACTTTCCAATTTGCTAAATTTGTAATTCTTTGTAGATTAATGGTGCTGTTGGAATTTTGGAGTATTCTGATGGCAAGCTATCAGTACCAATTATATCATCTGCACCAGCCTCAAGAATTCTAATATCAGCTTTATTAGCTAGCATCATATGAGTACTGGCAACAAACACTCGATCAGCATTCATTTCTTTTAATACTTTAACAGCTTTAGCTATAGTTCCACCTGTTCTAATCACTTCATCAGCAATTATTACATCTCTATTCTTAACAGCAAGTTCATGGGGGGTTAGTTTAGTTTCACCTGTTCGTGGGTCTCTATTCTTCTCAAAGAAATCAGTTTCTGCACCTAAAATTTTTCCAATGATAGATACTCTTTCCTTTGCTCCCAAATCTGGTGCTAAAATTAATGGATTATTCAAATTCATCTTCTGATAATATTCTCCAAAAGCTGGCATGGCTGAAAAGTTATGAAAGAAATTCTCTTGCCCTACTAATATTTCTGGATCATGTATATCTATAACATAGAGTTTCTTAGCAGGAGTTGCTCTTATCATTTTTAAAATATTAAAAATACTCACAACTTCTCCAGGTAATAATCTTCTATCTTTTGCACTATAAGCAAGATAGGGAGTGACTAGAGTTATTTCTTTTGCACCAAATTCCTCGGCAGTATAAATCAATTGAATAAGACTAATCAAATCTGAATCTTGTGGTCTTGTAATAGATTGCACTATTACTGTTTTCTTGTCACATTTCTCACTAGAAAGTATCATATCTCTTTCGCCATCAGGAAAGAATTTATGGGTGACATTAATATGATCAGCATTCATTAATTCTGCAAGCTGTTTTCCTATAGATGGTTGTCCTGGTCCAGATATAACTGTGGTCATTCTTTCTACCTACACTAAACTTTCATGTACTGAACATTAAAGATTACATTTAAAATAATCGGATAACAAATGAAAATTCACTTTCATAGTTAATCCTCTTTTATTATTTAATCAACATTCATATTTTTTCGATACAAGAGTATAGTTTTTCCTCTTTTATCGAGCAGTTGAGATTTTGTTTCCTTAGCTAATTTTGTTATATCATCATCTAGATTCTCTGTAAGGAAATTATTCAGGAATCTAATTTTAATTAACTCATTTAATGCCAATTGATTGTCAATTTCAGAAATAATTGATGAACTAATACCGCTTTTGCCAATGCGTACTTTTGCTTTTTTTTCTAGCTCTTCAATAACTCTTTCTTTTAATTTTTTCTTAGAAATCATCAATATACTTCTCCTTTATGACAATTTGATCGTATTTCATCATTTGATAATTGAAAACGATAAAGCAATAGTAATAAAGTTGCTTCTAATTTCGACAAATTCTGACAAAAGAGGAGGGGGAAGAGGTGGTACAAATAGCTTTCATTGTTAGGGCAAACAACAAAGAACTATTAAGTCGGGCAGTTGGTACCACCTTCCACTAAGAGGGTCTTTCGATTTTGTGTTTCGAATCAAGGGTCTTTGATTCTTGGGAGCCAACTTCATACGTTGTCACTGTATTTTGTTTGGCATCAACCTTGACATAAAAACCAGCAAGCATTAATACTGGACCGGTAACCCAAGTAACGATTGCTAGCGTAGGAAAGAGATAAGGAGAAATTTCTACTAGAGAATCTATAAGAAACATAAACAAACCAATAATAATTGTGGAAAAGCCAATAATGAAATAACCAATTCTTTTCTTAGCTGTTTTGTTTTCCAAAGAGAAGTAAGTTAAAATCATGAAAATTGCTCCTACGATAACGAAAAATGCTGGAACAATTTGAACAAATGATTTTCCAAGTAAATTGTCTGTTGTCTTAAAACCTCCTAAACCATCCTCAACTACCCAATCATTCATTACACCAAAAATGGATGAAACAACTAATACAACTCCTGCTAAAACATAAAATATCCAATGTAAAGTCTCTGCACCAAAGTAAATACCTATTGCAGATAAAAATAAGAGAAGAGTACTTAAGATACCAGTGATAATGCATAGGTCTCGAAAAATATTAGCAACTAATAATGAGCTGTATGCTACTGCAAAGTTAATTCCATTAAATAGAAGAGATAATGACCAAAATGTAAATCCTGCTGAAAAAAGCTGATTTAGACGTTTTTTGGGGTTTTTCATAAGAAATAAAATGCTAATTACTGCTGATATAATTCCAGCAATAATCCATGCCAATGATGTAAATAAATTGAATGCTGTAATCAAATTTACCCACTCAAAAATTGGTTCGTATTTCGATATTTAAAACACCCACTCTAGAATAATTGCAGAAAAAGTAAGAATCTTGGAAATTTCTAACTAGGATGTTTGAATAGTATACTGATAATCTGTTTGTTTTGTGGTCTTTAAAAGTGTAAATTAAGATTCTTTCTTATCTCAGAAGTAGTTTCATGACGAAGACAAAAATAAAGTCAAATGGTGTACAATTTGTACAAAGAAGTATTAACTCATAATAGTAACAAGGAAAACGGAAACATTAAGAGATCTCAAGCGAATATAAGGAAAAATACCAAATTACAGTTCAACGAAATTCTGTGTCCAAAGAACTGTAATAAAATATCTTCTACTGAGTGCAAAAATTGTGAGTATAAAAAAGAATATTATAGAAAACATAAATTGGGTTTATCTCTAGTAACAATGATATGCATTTGGGGAATGAAGGAACCTATGCTTGAATAATCTCTTTTTTCTCTTTTATTTTTAATTTTGTTTGTGTTTAAAAAGGTCAATTTGAACATATCTATGCTCAAAAATTTCGGGTCGGGTTTTTATGAAAATAAAATTGAGTTCTGGAACTCTGAAGAAGATTCTAATCGGTACTACCGTGATAAACTACATTCTATTAGTTACCTATGTGTTTTTACTAATTTCAGCTTCAATAGGAGGAAATTACACTATTTTTCTTCTATCAATTCCTGCTTATATTCTATCGAACAGCTGGTTACTGATAGTTGGATTCTTTGGTTTTGAAGTTTGTTTATTGTTTTACTATTGGATGAAGACAAGAAATGAAACTCAAGAAAATCTTGAGAGTTTGACTGATTCTGTCATTACTGAATCTGAGTTACTTGATGAGAATTTTGATATTTTCCAAGACACAGATATTTTAGAGAATCAAGCAAATACTGATGTCAATGCACAGAACATACCTAATTTTGATGCAATAAATATGGAAAATGATATGCCCAATTTACGAGAAAATCCTATTGAAGAAACAAATGAAATATCACTAGAAGAAAATCTCGAAGCAATTCAAGCTGAGAAAGATTTTGATAGACTTTGGGAAGTAGCAATTGATCATGTAAAAAGTGCAGTAGATAAAAAAAAAGCTGGGGAACCAGTTAGCATACCACCTGTAGAAACCACCCGACAAGAAATATCTTTTCAATCCCAAAATGAGCACATAACAAAATTCACTGATAATACAGAGAAGCAGGAAAAAAGAATACATTCACGAGCAATTACTTCTAAATCGAAAGTGAAGCATAAAAAGAGCATTGTTAATCCCTCAATCATTAAGGATCAACATCGTGAATTCTATAATGAAATAGCTCTAAATAACTGGATTTTCCAAAAAAGCTCTGATCGCGACAGAGTTGGTCTATTTAAAACAGCCTTAGATGAAACACGATTTAGAGAAAAGGATTTTAAATATCTTATTGAGGTAGGGATTATTCACAAATTACTAATTCCTTTTCCAACTGGACCCTTTGTAGTTTATGCAATTCAAGAAAAAGAAGATAAGAAAATAATTAGAAATTATATTGCTAAATGGTGTAAGAGAAATAATTTCAATTTAACACAAAAATCAATTGCTTTCGTAAACTATTCAGATTTGGGTTTGGATAGGAAAAATTGGAGATTCGATTTTCAAATTAATAATATAATAGGTTTAATCTGGATAAGTGACTTCTTGATAAGAGATGACCACACGGGTACTCTTTCTCTTGCTTATCAGAACAAGAAGGAGTTAAAGGCACTTCTTGCTGCTTCACAAATTAATTTCTCGAACAAAGAGTTAACAGCTATGATACTTACCGATTATGATTACAATATAGAGGAAATTGAACATTATATAGAGAATATTGGTTTTGGTCAAGCAACTATTTTAGCTGTTGGAGACAAGCGTTTTGAAAAGCAATTACAAAGTGAATTAAAAAATGCTATATCTGCTTAAATATTGAGAATGTTTTGTTTTCAGAAAGAGAAGAAAGAAAAACTAATTATACTTCAGTGTCTCTTACCGTCTCAAGTATAGAAATCGTTTTCCAAATCAAAGTTCTTGCATGAACAGGACAATTGGGATCTAGACTTGTTTCTTCTAATATACTAGTAGCAATATTTGCTCTAATAGCTGAGGAAGGCTCTTGTTCAACATTGCCTAAAGTTCCTAGTGCATCACTTGCACTCCTACGGATATTTCTTGGGACGCTTGTGTCTTCACTAATATCTTTCAAAATTCTAAGAGCTAATTCTTCATCTTCAGACATTTTATCCACCACCAGTTCTTCAATAAAAAAACATAATGATTTTTCTAAATGTTCAAATTACCCAACAATTAAAGGTTATTTGAATATTACTATAGTTTAAGAAAAGTATTTTTCCATAGTATTTAAGTTAATTTATTTAGGAATTAACGCTCAAACTGTTTTTCAAGCTCAAATAGAACTGATGTTATACATGTGGAAGCAAGATAAATTTTCTTTCCGAGACTGATTTGTTGCGCTCCGAATGAATCAAGAATTTTTTCATGTTCTTGTGATATGTCATGACGACCACCAATGATAAAACACAATGATTCTTCCTGGAGTAAAACATCTTTTATTTCTTCAATTGATTGTCCATTTTCGTGAAGATAATATGTGGCTTGATGATTAGACACAACAGAAAAAATATACTGCTGAAAATCAACTACTGAGGTCCAATTTATGTCCCAATTACTTGATTCGGTATTTTGCTTAGCTTCTTTTATCAATGAAGCAACACTTATCTCATCATAAATTTCATTGGTTAGTGGCAGTTCGTTTACTGTAAGAACATGAATATCTGTTTTGGAAAAAATAGCTTGAAAACTAAGGTCCAGTTGTTCTATGTTATTAGGAAAAATTGACAGTATGCACCTCGAAACCACATCAATCTTTGATGCACTTGGTAAATCCTTTAAGGAG
>JAUVZH010000291.1 GCA_030602675.1 Candidatus Heimdallarchaeota archaeon
CGATTGATGGATCTACCTGATTCGGGAGTTCATCCATCTGTTGAAAACGCAAAGAGATTAGCAGGACATTTTAAGGAAATTAAACCAGATATAATTATCACTTGGTCACAATGCAATCAGTTGGGAACAGGGCATCCAGATCATCGATACACATACACAATAACTCTCGATGCGATATCTTATGCAAGATACAAAAATGACAGTCATATGCATGAACCACATAGATCAAACATCAGTTTTTATACCAATTATTTTGCTACAGATTCAAAACAAAAACCCTTTTTTGTGGATGTTACTAAACAATTCGATAAGATAATGGCAGTTCTAGATGCTTATAGTGAAGCATATGGACAGTGGCCAGTAAAGAAATATGTAACCGCTCAATTAATGATGTATGGACGAATGGCCGGAGTAATGTATGCAGAAGCTTACAATAAGATACTTTGGAGAACAGCCCAACCTTATCTATATTAGTAGTTTTAAAAAGTAAAATGTAAAGAGATTTCAAAATTCTTGAAATCCCATTACATTTGTTTTTCTTCATTGTAAACCAAGAAATTTCATAGGCGTATCAACAGCGATTAGTTTGAAATCATCTTCACCTAGGTAACTTCGAATATCTATACCAAATCTCCTGTCAGTAGCATGTATTTCAGTCATATAGAAATCTGTTCCATAAAGAATCTTGTTCTTAACTTTTTGATTCAGAAGAAGAATTTTAAGAAGAGGAATATAGTCTCTATAGCTTAAAGTGAATGAGATATCGGAATATAGATTTTTATGTTTCGGATCCTTCAGAAGATCATAAATTATATTGTACCAGCTCTCTTCATCATCAAAATCTTTCTTTTTCTCTTCGCAGACACCAACAGTTGATGGATTAAGAAATTTGTCCCATTGTGAAGCTCCACCAAAATGTGCTAAACATAATCTGAGTTTCTTGTATTTTTTAAGAATTTTTGAGTAATTTGATGGATGTGTGAAATAGTTACAAAGCTCTTTACTATTTTTTCCTTTGAATTTTGGAATTATGCCAATATCTGAATCAATTCCTTTGTTAATGATTTCAATAATTTTCTTTTTCTTCTCTCTGAAATAAACAGGACCACTTTTCGAACAATGAGCTATTATAGGTAAACTTTTTTTGTTAGCGATTTTGTAGATTTCATCTAGTCTTGCATCATAAGGGAAATATCCCAAAGGTGGATATAGTTTAAGGCCACAGAAACCATTGTTATCAACATAATCTTCAACTAATGCTGTAATTCCATCCCTTCGAGGATCAACACAAATGAATGGAAAAATCTCAGTAAATTCATCGTTTTTATATTTAGTCTTTAGATGTTTGAGATCATCTAATTGGTCAGTATATTTACGTCCCAATTTTCCAGCTTTCATTTTTGCCATGTCCATTGAAAGAATAACAAACCTAGTTAAAGTATGTCTTGGATAAAATTGCCTAAGATAGTCAAAGATTTGTTCTTGTTTTTCGCAACTCATTAATCGTAGAAAATTTGCATACCTATCGTAGACATCACTATCAGTTCGTCTAAATCTGTTATTCAGAAATCTAGCCCAACGTACACTGTAATTTGATAGCCATCTAACAAGACCCATTGGTATGAAATTACTTGGTACATCTTCTTTTGTAAAAGAATGAATGTGGCAATTATGTATGATTAATTTATGCTTATCAGAATTAACCAATTGGATCCCTCCAATATACAATAAAATTATATGATATATAAAAATTTCATACTTAGAAACTTGGAAGAATTTTTTATATTATTTAAACAAAAATGTGAAAAGCGTTATGCATAGTTATTCCTATCGGATGAATGACACAAGATTTAAGTTTGTAGAATTTATCTGTAATTCTGATTTAACAAAAATTGAAATACAATTCAGTGAAAAACGGTGAAGAGATAAGATGACTAAATTTCTAGCTGAAATGTCATATAAGCGTCAAGAGATAAAGAAAGGTTACTCAGATAAGACGCTTCATATTGACTTATCAAAATTAATGATCGAAGAAAATTCTGTCCCCAAGAAAGTTCGTGATATTTTCATTGGTGGCAAAGGTTATGATTTATGGTTAATGTGGGAAAGCTTACCAAAAGATAGAATTGTTAAATGGGATGAACCAGAAAATCCTCTTTGTATTGCTTGTGGACCACTAGGCGGAACTATGGGCTATCCTGGAGCAGGAAAATCTATTGTAACAGCTATATCTCCATTAACTAACATAATTATTGATTCCAATGTAGGTGGTTTCTTTGGTCCGTGGATGAAATACTCGGGTTTTGATGCTTTAAGAATTGTTGGAAAAGCAAAAGAACCAGTTGTTATTGTTATAGATGGAGTACAAGAAAAAGTTTGGATTGAATCAGCGGGTGATTTACCAACAGAATCTCACATTTTAGCGGAGAAGCTTAACGAGAAATACCGTAACATAGACAAAGAAACAGGCAAAGATGATAGACTATATGTATCTGTAGTATCAGCAGGTCCAGGTGCAGATAATTCCTATTTTGGTTGCTTAAATTTCTCTTGGTGGGATAATCGAAGAAAGCTAAATCACATTAAACAAGCAGGCAGAGGTGGTACTGGAACAGTTTTTAGAAACAAAAATATTGTTGCTATAGTTGCTCATTCTATACCGGTCAAACTTGAATCACAAAATCCTGAAGATAAAGATACTGCTAAACAAGTAGGTAGGAAACATTCAAGTGAAATTCTGAAGCTTGATTCAAAACAAAACAAGATGAGAGTTATTGGTACTGGACATCTCCCATCAATTATGAGTGAGTTTGATTTGTTACCAACATACAATTTCAAGTATGGAAGAGATGAAGATGGAAAAGATAAGGCTCTATGGGGTGACAAATATGAAAAGATTTTCACTAATACAGGCAAGGGTTGGGATGGATGTTGGCGTGGATGTGCAATAAATTGTGCTCATTGTGTTGAAGCATTTGAATTGGAAACAGGACCATTTAAAGGACAAAAAGTAATGGTAGATGGCCCGGAGTATGAGACGATCGCTGGATGTGGCAGTAACTTAGGAATATTTGATCCATTACATGTAGTAGAAATAAACTTCTACTGTGATACTTATGGGCTAGATACGATTAGTTTTGGTACTGCAACAGGTTTTGTTATGGAAAACTATGAAGCTGGTATACTTAACAAAGAACGTACAGGTGGTTTGGACTTAAAATTTGGTAATTTTAAGGATGCGATGGAGTTAATGCATCGTATTGCTAAAGGAAAAGATGAATTTGCTCTGATTTTTGCAAAAGGTATCAAGAAGATGAAAGCATACTTCAAAGCTAATTATAACCTTTCTCCAGAACAAGAGCAATTCATTCAAGATATTGGTATGGAACATAAAGGACTTGAATATAGTGAATACATCACTAAAGAATCATTAGCTCAACAAGGTGGTTATGGTTTAACCCTTAAAGGACCACAACATGATGAAGCATGGCTTATATTCTTGGATATGGTTCACAATTACATGCCCACATTTGAGAACAAAGCAGATGCATTGTGCTGGTTCCCCTACTGGCGTACTTGGTTCTCTCTAAATGGGTTGTGCAAATTACCATGGAATGATGTTGTTCCTGAAGACAATAAGGAAACTGATGCGCCACACAAAGTTCCTGAACACATTCAGAATTATGCTACTCTATTTGAATCAATTACAGGCATACCAATGGGTAAAACACCTGAAGAAAGAGAGAATAGCTTAATCGGCAGGAGCGAAAAGATATACCAATTCCAAAGAGTATTTCAAGTTAGATTAGGTCATGGGAGAAGAATTGATGACAGCAATATTCCATATAGATCTGCTGGACCAGTAACTTTTGAGGAATACGAAAGCAGAATGGAACGCTATGATAAACAACTAACAGAAATATTAGGAAAGAGCTTGGAAGAAGTACAAAAGATGCCATTAGAAGAAAGACATGCTATTACCCGCAAACATAGAGAAGAACGCTATAACAAACTACAAGATGTAGTGTACAAAAAACGCGGATGGAATCACAAATCTGGTGTTATCAAATTAGAAAAAGCAAAAGAGATTTGGCCAGATTGGTTATTGGAAGAAGTTATGCCTTTCATTAAAGACCTTCAGGATTAGAAAACTGATGGTTTAGTAATGCACCTTTGGTGCATTATATACTTTATTTTTTTTATATTAATTCAAATGACTATGTAGAGTTCTCGTTTATCCATTAGAACTGAAATAGCCCAAATTGCTCCTACATTAATGAAACCACTTAGAAAAACCAAGGCTACATGAGCATCCTTATTTAGATACAATATTGAAAGCCCTAGAAATATTGGTTGTATAACATACAAGAAGAGAGCATTCTTTCCTTGTGGTTGTAAAAAGTAACTTTTATTCTTAGTTAATCTATGAAAATCATAGATATAC
>JAUVZH010000375.1 GCA_030602675.1 Candidatus Heimdallarchaeota archaeon
AAAAGCATTAGATAAACCGGAGATTTGGGGAAAAATACTTCATATCGCAGGTGGCGATAACTGCAGATTAACATACAAGGAATTTGTGGGTAGAATGCTAGATGCAATGGGTATTGGTCAATTACCAGATCGAGCGTTTGGAAATAACGATTTTCACTGTGCGTTTTTCGATACTGATTTTAGTCAACAACTATTAGACTACCAAAATCACTCATACAGTGACCTTATTAATGAAATGAAGAAGAATGCTGGTTTAATAAGAATATTAGCAAAGATATTTCGTCCAATAGTGAAGTTGTTTCTATTATCAAAATCCCCATATTATAAGAAATAAGAAAAAAGAAGTAAAATTATTACTTCTTTGATTTTCGGACAATAATTCTTTGTATGATTACACATGATACTAAAAAGCAAATAATGTAAGCATAAGAAGGCATAGGAATTTTGTTTGCTACTCCTTCTGGATAAATTTTGATAATATTTGTAACATCTGAAACATCAAACATAAATAATGACCTGTCTTCAAATTCTGTAGCTCTTGAAACATAAAGTAAATCATTATTGTATAGTCCTACTAGAAATCGTCCATAACCTTCATCTAAACAATCAAATTCACTTAAACTTTGATTGCTTGATAAATCATAGATATCGTAAACAAAGATGAAATCTCTTTTCATAGCAGCTAAATAATGCTCCCAAAATACTAAGTCATTAAAGCGGTCATGTTCATCTGTGAATCTGCTAAATGTTTTTACAAGAACAGGTGAAAGTGGATCAAGTATATTATACATTCGAATGTTTAAATCTGAATACATGAACATATAATCTTGATAGAATTCTATTCCATAAAAAAGCTCACTAGTACTCCATGCTATGGTTTTATTTGGATTCGATTTATCAGTTATGTTTACAATTTCCAATTCTTGTTCATTATTAGTTAAAACGTACAAATATTCATTCTTCACAGCAAAATCCTGAATATTATTATTTACTGGTTCATATCTTGCAGTTTCAGTGAGATTTTCTATATCCGAGCAATCTACAATTCGTATTGTATCATTATTAACTTGATAAACTCCATCAGCCAATAAGAAACAGTAATCATTTTGTTTTTGCACTTCATATCTACTTGCTTCTTGTGGATCAATATACTCGTAGATTCTTGAAGTATTTGCTATGTATTGACCTAAATAAGTTGGATAGAGAATATTCGTAATGTTAACAATTTCAAATCCAATTTCATCATCTTCACATATTACTATGTAAAGCAGATTATCTTCTATTTGTAAATTAATTATAAATGAGCTATTCTGTGGAGGATAAGCTGCAACATTTGTCATATTCGATGGATCTACAAATTCAGCTATTTGAAGCACTCTATTAGAATAATCACCATACAAATAATAATTATCTTTAATGGCGAATACTGGATTAAAAAAAACTGCTATTGGATTATTCACATTTATTTCATCATCATTATTTGCAATTTTACCTTCACTTAAATTATTAATTGAAGCAAAAAGCAAAGTCATTAACAATATCATTATCAATGTATTTTTCAAAATATTCCTTTTCATTATTCCCATAATAATCCCCTTTTTTTGTTAGTTAATACTATATCCAAATTTAATAATAAAGGTATGTTAATCTTTCAAAGGTATAATTTGGATTTAAATGATTGTTCTGTCAATATCAAAATCATTTTAATTGAATTTCGAAGCGTTTTGTTAGATGTTTGATTATGATTCATTCACGCTAGAAAACACATTCAAGATATTTTCTCAGAATGAATCTTAGAATTGGAGATGGAAAATTTATGTCAAAAAAAAGTATATTCATTAAATATTTTCCAATAATAGCTATTATCATTGTTTCCGGGTGTGCTTTCATTCCTGGAGCTATGGTGAATACTATCAGCGATGATCTTGAGATAGAAAAAGATGCTCTTGAAGATTGACGATTAACTTATGAATGGGCTTCTAATGAAGCTCGGTACATTTTCGACCATGATTCTGATTTATTTAGGTTAGCAAGGCAAGAATTAGAAGCAGCTAGATTATTAGATATCGAATTTACCATTCTAGCGTTAGCAAATAAAACAGATAGTGTTGTCAATGATACTTATATGAACTTGATAATGAATCATGTAAATACAGCTTATATCATATCTGATCAATCCTATTCTTTTACTATTCACACTTTCTTTACTGAAAATCCTGAAGAAAATTTCTTCATCCTTAGCGAAACACCTACTGGAATTCCTTATATTATTAATAAAACAGAATGGGATAGTAAACCAGTTTATCAGTATTCCACTGTAGAAGATTTTCTAACAATAGTTTTAAGTGAATAGTTCAAAACACCTGATTATAGCTATTTCTTAGAACAAACGATGATGCAATTAGAGGCGAATTATTCTTCATTTTTGTCCCAGAATTTTGGATTCATGGTTGCTGAAGATACAGTTTTTACATTAGATGGACGTACAAATCTTTACAACTTAACGCAAGAACCACTATCATATTTCCAATATCAGATGAGTGAAGCTTATGGTAATATCTGGGAAGGAGAACGAGCTGTTAGCAGATTGCAGTCTATTGTTTCAATTATGACTATTGCTACACTTTTGGCTACAGCGATTTCTGGTCGTTTAGGTGAACGAAAGACATCTCATCAAGTATCAAAAATAAGATCAGATCTTAAAGATGATGAATCGATCATAATTTCTGAAGTAGACATTTTCAGTATCGTACTTCTGGCTTTAGCAATTTTAATTGCTATTGGTGGAATATTGTATACATTTCTACCGATTTTTTGATTTAGAAATAGTCACTTTTGAAGTGACTATTTTCTTATTTTTCTGAAACGAATTTAAGACCATAAGACTACTTATTCGAAACCATTGTCAGACTTTGCTTAATATAAACTATGTTCTATTGATATTTCAAGAACTTTATACCCCATGAGGTGGGTGTCTTTGAATAAAAAAGCTATGTACATGACGAGCTTAACTTTAATTTTCGCATTATCAATATTGAGTGGAGCAATTACAATTGGGACATTACAACGAAGTATTGACATCGAAGTTACAAATTTAAATGAAACTACTGTTATAAAATTACCAAGTCTTATAACAACAGGAGATGGTATAGTAAACAAATATGCTCTTGTCATTGGCATTTCAGATTATAATGTAATTAGCGATTTAAGTTACTGTGATGAAGATGCCTCAGACTGGTTTTATTACTTAGATTCATTGGATTATCAAATAACCCTTCTGGGAGACAGTCACCCAGAAACCTTCCCACAGTGGGATGGTTATGCTACAGAGTACAATGTTAGAGTTGCATTGGCAAATATTTTCTCATTAGCTGATGAGGATGATATTGTTGTCTTTACTAGCTCTGGACACGGCGGTAGATCGAGATCAAAAACACTAAAGGCTTTTGTATATTTCCTATGTATGTGGGATACAAGTGCTGGCGAGGAAGGCTTTGACGGATTAATCACTAACTACGAATTGCAGGAAATGATGGAACCTTCAGTTTCAA
>JAUVZH010000423.1 GCA_030602675.1 Candidatus Heimdallarchaeota archaeon
TTTAGATATTTGAAATTAATTAAAACTATTAATGATTACGAATTAGACCTTAAATCAACTAAGAGATTAGTTGAGCTTGTGAATGCTGATATAGCGATTTTGGAATATATACTCATATCTTACAAGAATATTGCTAAATCATCAAATATCGTTTTTAAATCGAATATTAGAACAAATAAAAAATTCGAAGAAAATTTTGATAATTATGTTAAAGATTATTCAAAAGTTGTTAGAAAATTTGTTAGAGAAACTAAAGAGAATTCCGAGCAGATACAGCTTCTGTTTTCACAAATGAAAAATGAAGTTGATCAAATAATACAGCAGGAAATTGAAAAAGATAAAGAAGAAGTTGTTAAATGAATTACAACTCATGAGTTGGTTTTAATGGTGATAACTGCTGAAGAGGTACGAATTATTGATAGTAATTGTATAGAGTTGGGAATGTCAGTTTTACAATTAATGGAAAATGCTGGAGCAGCTGCAGCAAAAATAGCTGTAGAGAGTTTTCCAAAGGCAAGAACTATTGCTATCTGTTGTGGAATAGGCAATAATGGTGGAGATGGCTTTGTAGTAGCGAGACATTTAACTTATCATAATAAAAAAGTAAAATTATTGTTGATTGGACAAGAAACTAAGATTCATTCTAAAGTAGCTAGACAGAATTTTCGAATCTTGAAAGAGATGGAGCAAACAATAGAAATTATCACAATCAATGACTCATCTAAGATTTCTCTTCTTAAGAAAGAATTAGTGGAAGTTAATCTAATAGTAGATGCATTATTGGGAATTGGTCTCACAAGTGAGCCATATGAAGCAATTAAAAGCGCTATAAAAACCATCAATAATTCAGGTAAAAGTATTATTAGTATAGATATACCATCTGGCATGTGGTCAGATTTAGCTAAAAAACCAAAACTTATGATAAAAGCTGACAAGATTGTTACTTTTCATGATACAAAACCTTGTTTAACTATAGAAGAACTCAAAGAAAAAACAGTTATTGTTGGAATTGGAGTACCACCAGAAGCTGAAATCTTTGTAGGAAAAGGTGATTTAAAATATGCTATTCCAAGAAGAAAATCAGATTCACATAAAGGTCAAAACGGCACTGTGTTAGTTGTTGGTGGCAGTCTCAAATATTCTGGTGCTCCTGTACTAGCATCGAAAGCAGCATTACGAACAGGTTCTGATTTAGTAATCACATGTATACCAAAGAGCATTTCAAATGCAGTAAGGTCTGATTCACCAAATATGATCGTTCGATCATTTGATGGAGATTATTTTACTCCTGAATCAATACCAGAAATTTTGGAATTGTTCAAAAAATTTGATTCAATGGTATTGGGTCCTGGTATCAGTGAAAATAAAAAATCACTTGAATTTGTAGAAAACCTTCTTCAAAAGGTCCCTAAAAATAAATCCATAATTGTTGATGCTGATGCTCTAAAAGTAATGAAAAGTAACCTTAAGGATTTACAAGAAAAGAAGCTAATTATTACACCACACTCAGGTGAATTCAAAATCATATTTGACAAAGCTCCTAATGAAGATTGGTCTGAACGAGCTAAATTTGTTACAATTATTGCCAAAGAGAACAAAGCTACTATCATACTAAAAGGAAAGTATGATGTAATAAGTGATGGAGAGAAAACCAAAATCAATAGAACTGGTCATGTTGGAATGACTGTGGGCGGAACAGGAGATGTTTTAGCTGGAATCCTTGGTGCAATCTGTGCTGTTAATGAGAACTTATTCAGATCATCTTGTGCTGCATCTTATCTTGCTGGAAAAGCCGGAGAATTAGCTGCTGAAGATTTTGGTAATAGTCTGTTAGCTACTGATGTTATAGAAAAAATACCTGAAGTTTTATTACAATTATAGATAAAAAAGAGAGAAGGAATTGTATCCTAAAGATACAATTCAGTACCAATTTCGAGGATAAGGTATTGAATCAATAAACTCTAGAAAGAGTTCAACTGTGTTCTCAATTTGCTCCTCTTCATATTCAAAAATGGACTCAAATTGCATACCCACTTCTTTTACTTCTTCTCGTAAAGATAACCATAATGTATTGTTTCTTGTTTTAGCTAAAAGTCTCAAAATACTTTCATTGGAAAGTAATTTTGTTGCCATTTTAACATTATTTGTTTTAATAATGAAAAATTCTTCTAGGAAACCAGTTGTAGATATTGCCTTAAGTTCCATGAAATATTCCTGATCACCTTTCAGAACTTTCTTTCTTTTCTTAGATAAAATCTCAAGAGAAAAAGGTGGTCTTCTTTTGAGATTTGCTGAGAGTGTATATTTATCTTTACTTTTCTTTATCTTATCCCAAATATAGGCGATAAAGAAAGGTCTACCCAATGGAATTCCAAGAACAACTAAGGACCTCATTGGTGCATCTTTTGTTGGACGTGCCACTAATTGATAACGCTCCTTTTCCTGTGTAACCTTCTCAAAAGATTCACAAATATCATTTAGTGGTACAGCGATTTTTGATAGCATTTCAAGAGCAAATTGCTTATTTTTCTTTTTACCAATTAGATAACTTGCTAAATATGCTCCTAAGATTACAATAGAAGGAGATAATGCTATCACATATCGGGTCCATTCAGCCATTGCTTTCCACGAGGTTAATTTTGTATAATATCTATTTAAATTTATCATTATACTTCTAAATAGAAGAAAATTAGAATTAAAAAATAAAAATATGTAAACTAAAAATAAGAATAATTTGGGTTATGTGTATAAACTAACCCAGCCAGATTTTTTGATGTTTGGTGCATAAACAACACGTAATCTTCTTTGCAAAACACCATTTTCATCTTCTGAAGGTTGGAATTCAATCACACCATCAACAAATGCTTTAATCCCTTGAATTACTTTTTCATCCATCATTCCTGAATGAGCAATAATCAATCCACTATGTTTCTTCTGTTTCAATCTAGCAACTTGTGCCTGAATGAAATCTAAAATTGCTA
>JAUVZH010000049.1 GCA_030602675.1 Candidatus Heimdallarchaeota archaeon
TGATTTTGATATAATAATTAAATTCCAAATTCAGATTAGACTTCTTCAAGAATTAAAGAGATATCCAAAAGATCCAACTGCAAAAGGAAAGCTAATTTTAATCAACTATGGTAAACCGTTAGAAGATATGTTTGAATCTGAATTTATTAATAGCTGTTCAGTTATTAGATTGCAAACATAAAAGATTTTTATTCAGATTTCAAGGTGGATTTCATTTGTCTAATGTGAAAGAAACTATAATAAACTTCACTACAGAGGAAAGAATTATTCTAGAATTAATAGGACAACTATCAAGGAAACATCAAGACATAATAAGAAACCACTATCTGAAAAAGAAAAAAATTAAGCTTAAAAAACAAAAGCTAAGAGATAAGTTCCTTAAAAAAAAGAAAGGAAAAAAATTAACTAAAAAGGAAAGAATTAGGTTTCAACTAATACCTGCAGTTCTTTCACAGGCACTAACCAAAGGTATTCCTTTGTGGGAACCCAAAAGAAAGAAAAGTAGTCGTAAAGAATTAAAACCATTACTTTTTGAAGTTGAAGATAAACTGCGTTCTGATGAAAAACTGCTAAAAAGAAGCAGCTTTGCAAACCTTGATTTGGAATTAACTTTTGATAAGATATATCTGCAACGATTAGATGCTAATAATAGTAAAATTCTGGTTAAACTATTCGTTGATTGGGGATATTTAAATGAAAATAAACTTCATTTGTTTATTGATTCCAATAAGAACGAAATTGCTGACTGTCAGATAGTTGTGATTGACAAAAATACAAAATTGGTGGATATATATCCACTAAAACACATTTCAAAATTAATTATTGATGAAGATGAATCAGCTAACTCATTATTCGTTGGTCAGATAGATGGTTTATTACCAGATGAAAAATACAAATACCGTATTGAGTGTTATAGAAAATCTGATGGTAAGCTCTTTGCAGGAACCCAATTCAAAGAATTCCGAACTTCATTCAATTTAAATGAAAGAAATAAGTCACTATTCTTCAGTATTAGTTCGGATTTACATGGTGGTCGTCATGGTGGATTTATGAGAGGTAATGTTAAAAGCTCTAAAATTAATGGCAATCTTGATTTAAATAGAGTTTTTTCAAGCATTGCTTCTACTGAAGATAAAGTCACTTTTGATGAGGGGTATTCATTATCGATTGCTACAGGTGATTTAACAGAAAATGCATCTTATAGTGAATATTGGGCTGATCTTTTTAAAAGGTGCTCCATTTTATGGGATCATGTTCCATTGCTGACATGTTTAGGCAACCATGATTATTATTGTGGTGGAAAAGGAAAAGGAAGCATATTAGGGGGGTCTGAAGAGGATTGTCGTTATTGGCACAAATATATGACCAATCCTATCTCTTATTCTGGAAGTTTACCTGGTCATTGGTACTCTTTGGATCAAGGAAATGTTCATGCAGTATTTTTAGATAGCAATGGAACCGGATGGGGTAAATACGACATCGATTGTACAACAGAACAATGGCACTGGTTAGAAAACGATTTAAGGAATTGGCGTGAAAAAGTCAATCGAGGTGAGAAAGTTCCTCAATTCTGTTTTGTTTTCTTACATTCTGCGATTATGAGTTTGGGTTTTTGGGGACGTGGTTTTAATAGTGGTAATGATGAAAAAGTGCAATCATATCTTACACCACTCTTTCGAAAATATGGTGTTGATATGGTATTTTGCGGACATGATCATATATATCAAAGATCAAAATGGATGGGAACACAATACCTAGAAAATGGTCGTTATGGCGGATCAACAAGACCTTACTTTTTCTGGAAAAAGAAGAGAGTAGTTTATGATATAGAAAGAATCTGTGAGGATTGGAACACAAGAATTTACACAACAGTCTACATTCCGCCAAATACTAAACATCTAACAAGTGATGAGAGTACAAATATGAGAAATTTAAAGCAAAAGGTTAGAGAGGAACTATTATCACAACCACTTGCTAGTAATTACTTTTTCGGAGTTAGAAGCAGCAATCAAGAAATCTGTAGATTGTTTGATCACAATGTAAAGCAGAAAGAGAAGCTTATTGATGAATTAATATTAACAAAATTAGATGATCATGTTTGGTTGCGAGCATATGCTGTAGAAAAAAATTACAAACCAGAATTTCAAGAAATAATCGATTCAACCTTTGTTAAAGCAAAAGATTCTAATGAAATTAATCATATGAAATATGAACTTGTTTGTCCTGAGAAAGTTGTTGAATGAAAATTTGACTTTTTATCTGAAAAGTGAAATCATTAGCTTATAAAAACCAAAATCTGCTTTTTAGAGGAAACTTTAAAGCAAGAAAAAACAACTTAGACAATAATTAGTCATACTTTTTTGGGTGTGCGATTTGACTGATATTAAAAAGAAATTACTGATACCAGATGATAGACTAAAAACTATCAATGATTTCTTGATAAAAGAAAATAATCCATTGATAGATGATCTGATCGCTGTCGTAGAGAAATACGGCGGTGTGGATGAAATTAATAAGAAAGCAGCAGAAGCTCGCAAAGTTGATAATTTACTGGCTCGATTAGAGAAGAAAAAACCGGAATATGTCAAAGATCTTACATGGTTAGTTGAGCAACGAGACAAGGATGCTTATATCAGCATAGCTGATTATCGTCGAAAAATTCTAGGTAAAGATGCTGATAGTGTCTCATTTGATGAATCCTATGCAGTTACGCTCGAAATTAGTGCATGTCAATATTTCCCCTTCTTCGTCGCTCAAGCAAAACAAGCAGTAGAGAAACAAGAACTAATGCCTGGACGTTTCATTCGTGTAAGAAGAATGAAAGAACAAGAAGAAGATGGTGATCTTCTTGCTATGACTGCGGCTATGCAATTAGTTGGTGCCTCTTGTGTAGAAACTTTAGATACAAAAGGAACAGCCCCTGGACCAGATGGTTTACCTGTAAATATTCATCTTGGAGGTCCAGCAACTATTACCGGTTACTTCGGTGGAGTTGGTCAACCAAACGATTACGCCCTAAAATGGATTGATGAATTCTTTTACTATTATACCAATTACGGTATCCAATCAGTTTTGAATATCAATCCTGGTACAACTATATTAGGCTATATGCTCCATAAAATGGGAATTGATATGGAGTATAAAATATCTGTCTTCATGGGTAATGATAATCCATATTCTTGCTTGTGGACTCTTATGACCGCTAAGCTTTTCAGTAGAGAAGATGGAACAAGTCCATTAATTGGTTTTAACTTATCAAATTCTGTCAACAATAAAACTATGGAAATGACAGCTGAATTTCGAAAGGATTTTGGTTTTGAAGATGTTATTCGTTTTGAGCATCATATCACTGAAACATGGAAGAGTATCGTTCGTCAACCTTATGATAGAACTGATGAACTTGTTGAATTAGCTAAAACCGTAAAAAATGTTAGTGCAAAACATGAGGGCGGAAAGCAAGAGATTGAAGAAGCTAGGGAATATCCATCTGACATTCTGGATTATTTCAGAGCAAAAAGTGAAATTATTGAAGCTGGTCTTATGAATAAAATGCTCATAAATTATCTTGATAAACACCATTCATTGAATTTCACTGCTGATACCCTTACAAAGAATAAACTCTCAGTTATCGCTGCAAGGAAATTACATAAATAAATTGTAGTAAAATGTGAGATGAAAAAATTTGGCAAAAAAATTCAAACCAAAAGGAGTTAGCCCAGCGCTTGTTACTCCTTTCACAAAAAAAGATGAACTTGATGAAGAAGCTTATCGAAAATTGATTAGATTCGTAATAGATGACCTTGGTGTCACAGGAATTGTACCTGCAGGATCTACTGGTGAGTTCTCATCATTATTCTGGGAAGAACAAAAGAGAGTTATTGAAATTGCTGTTGATGAAGCAAAAGGCAAAGTAGATGTTATGGCTGGAACTGGCACAAGTGGAACAAAAAGAACTATTGAGATGACTAAGCATGCTTTGGATGTTGGAGCAGACGCAGCATTAGTCGTAACACCTTATTACATGAAACCAACACAAAGAGGTCTATTCAAGCATTATTCAACTCTAGCTGATAAAGTTGATTTTCCAATTATGCTATATCAATTACCAGCATTAACAGATGTTGTTCTACCAAGAATGGTAGTTGAAGATCTAGCAGTAGAGCATGAAAATATAGTAGGTATGAAATGCAGTTGGGGAAATATGGCTTATCTAATGGAAATACTTGAGAGAGTAAAACCAGTTGCTCCTGACTTCAAAATTCTCTGTGGCTGGGATGAAATTGTCTTACCAGCACTAGCAGCAGGAGTTGATGGATGTATCCTAGCATCAGCCAATTTCATTGGTGATCATTGGGTCAAAATCAAGAAACTAGTTGATGCAGGAAAGCTTGAAGAAGCTAGAAAAGCTGAGATGGAGATCCATAAACTAACTCGTATTGCTGTTAAAACTGGTGCTGTTGGTGCAAAAGAAGCCTTAAACATGATGGGTATAAAGGTAAGAAAACCAAGATTGCCACTAGAAATCGGTGGAAGTATTAGCCATGAACTTCGTTCTGAATTACGGTTAGAACTTGAGCGAATTGGTAAAATTGAAGTTAGACCAATTATTGGTTTACCAGAAGCTCCTGAAAAGATTGAGGAAAGATTTGGACAAGTTGATGTTACAGCAGAAACTATCCTACAAAGTAAATTACTTATTGGCGAAGGATTCTTTGGTGGTGATCGTCCTGAAATGGCTCATATAGACCTTTTACTAGGTCCAAAAGATGGACCTGTAGGAATTGCTTTCGCAAAAGCATTAGCATTAGTAAAAGATGACCCATCAAAAATTGAAGGGCATGAACCACTTCTAGCACTTTTAGAAACAAATGAAGCAGTGAAACCTGAAACATTATTGGTTCCAAAAGTATTCATACGAAACTTACGACAAGCTGCAATGGTGTTTGGTCCAGTGCAAGCTGGTGTTGCAAAAGCAGTGATTCAATGTGTTAAAGATGGATTTATTCCAGAGAAATATGTTAACAACATGGTTATTATTGCTTCAGTTTTTGTTCATCCAACTGCTGTGTCTAGAAATAGAGTCTATGTTAACAACAGGAAAGCTACTTCTATGGCAATACGAAATGCTGTTGAAAATAAACCAGACCTTGATTACTTATTTCAAGCACCTGCAAGACATCCTTTAAAGAATGAACCCTAAAGTTCATTCTCATTTCTTTATTTTTTCTTTAAATTAATGATTTTTTGAATTTAATATAATCTTCTTTGGAAATTTCTTTTTTACTTTTAAAATTAGATTCATCCCAAATTGATTGTATATCATTAAATGTTAAAGAATTAGCCAAATCACTAAAGGAAATGCGCATTAGAATTTCTTTTGTAAAAGGTCTTTTAGAATTAGAAAAAGCAATTGATTCAAAAAATCCCTTTGCAACTGAACTATTTAAAATTGTACAAAAGAATAAAGCTTCGATATAAGTTTGAAAACCAAGGAAATAACAAGTGTCATCTAATAATACAGGTTTCTTATTAATTGGAGGAATAAGTGAAAATTGAACTTTTTTGTATAAACCTGCAATAGCCACCTTATATTTAGAAAATGTATATTCTCCAATACCAAATATAGTAAAATCAAACTTATTTTGATAAACTCTAGATTTTCTTTTGTCAAAGTATTTTTTGTTTCTTGAGAGATACTTCCAAGTTTTTGGGTATCTTTCTTTTATGTAACTTGTATCTTCACCTAATTTTGTTTGTGTTAGAATTAATCTTTTACTAGTATTTAATACTTCAAATTTATTCAAATTAGAACCTTTTAACAATGGATAAATCAAATCAATCTCTATTTCGACATTTTCATTTAATTTGTTAAAAAGCTGATTCTCCTTTTCTACTTGTAATTCAAGGATTTTCGAGCAGTCATGTTTTACACCTTGTCTCCAAGTACAATTTGATAGTTTATCAAGGAAAGAGTAATTTCTATAAGAGGTAATATTTGAAACGAATTTTTCATTAATCCATCCAAATTTTCTCGTTATTTGATTTGGTGATTCGATGTTACTGACACTACAATAATCATCGCAAAACCCAGGAATTAAATCAGCAAGAAATAACGAAGCATCACAATTTTTACCAAAGCTTTTCCTAGCATCAATTTTCAAAGCTCTGATATTCGAAAGTGGAAATTGAGTTTTCTGAATCTCTTTAACAAAATTTCTGATAACAGAATCTTTGCAGAGAAAAGCTATTTTACTTTTATGATTTGAAAAATGATTTAATAATCTGGTTATGATTGATTCTGATATATCAAAATTACTTCGACCAGTAATAGCTTCAATACCACTGAACCCCTTAATGTTTGATTTCGTTGGTAAATTACTAGAGTTTAATGAAGATAATTCAGAAAGTGTAATCCAAGGAGGATTCCCAATGAGAAGGATATTTGCTTTTGTATCTAAAAGGATCTTTTTTTCGAATTGATGAAGGAAAATATCATCTTGAAAAATTCTTATCATATATTGATTATTTTGGTTAGTTTCTTTACTAACAGCTTGTGTTATTTGTGATGCAACAAAATGAAAAATGTGTTTTTGTTGGATTTCTACCCCATAAACTTGTTTAAGATTTGTGAACTCTTCTGGTATACTTTGTATAAAATGACCTAACCCAAATGTTGGTTCAATAAGTATGTGGGGATTAAAATCAATATCGATTAAGATATCATATATTTGGTTGACTAATTGTTTTGGTGTTTGGATGTCTCCCCATTCCTTTGAGATTATATCTTGATTATTAGAAAAGGATTCATCTTTAAGATATTCAATGAAATTTCTTAAATCGATTTCGTTTTTGAATAAATTGATAATATTCGTTATTGATTCAATGAGTTTATTGGCTTCACGAATGGATTTAGTTTGCTCAAGTCTAGTAATCAAAGTTTCGAATTTTTGATTCTCAACCAAATCAATCAACTTCAGAAAATATTAGCTATATTCACTCTTAGTTATGAGTTTTAACTCATTTTTCGAATAAATAAGTTCCGAAAAGTCCGACGAAAATTAAATAAATGAGAAGCTCAAAGCTTAAAAGCTGTAAGGTATTGCGCGTATAGGTATCTTACACCGGTCACTTCTATTGACCATCGAAAACAGGTCTCTTGAGTTGAGAAAATTTGCCGAGTATACAAGAAGCTGAAAAACTAGTCGGTAAACTGGAGAGTAAAAACTTAGATGCAAGAAGTCGTGCTATCGAAATTTTATCTTCATTAGAAGAAATGGAGATAATAGATTTCTTGATTTCACTTCTAAAGAAAGACTCCCAT
This sequence comes from Candidatus Heimdallarchaeota archaeon, assembly GCA_030602675.1. Classification (GTDB taxonomy): domain Archaea; phylum Asgardarchaeota; class Heimdallarchaeia; order JABLTI01; family JABLTI01; genus JABLTI01. Next base: position 7,322 of record JAUVZH010000049.1, read on the forward strand.
AGGCTAGTAAAAGAAGGTGTTTGTAAATCATTAGGAAAAATAGGGCATAAGAAAGCAACTGATGTTCTAATAGAAACACTCAATGATGAAAATGAAAGTGTTCGATATCAAGCTGTGATTGCACTTGGACAACTAGGTGATACATTTGCTGTTCCTTCACTTTTGGAATTACTAAAAAAGCAAGATGATCCATTAGTCAGATCTGAAGCTGCTAAAGCTTTAGGATTAATTGGCGATCCTAGTGCACTTAAAATCCTGCTAAATATCCTCAAAAAAGAAGATGATCGTTTCATCAAATATCACACCGTAACATCACTTGGTAAAATTGGTGATAAAAAAGCAATAAAGGATCTACAAAAGATAGTCAAAGAGAGAAAAGATGATAGATTAGTTCTGCGTTCTTTGGAAGCTATTGAAGCTATTCAAAAAGCAAATAGTAAGAATGTAGTTGCAGGATAAAAAGAAATGAGTGGTCTTATAAAACTCATTCTTATCGCCAATCTGGTGGTGAGATAAAGGGAGGACTTAGAAATCGCTTCTCCTTTTCAATTGAATCAAGTAGCTTCAAGTCTTTTGAATCCAACTTAATTTTCCGAGATTCGTAATTTTCCTTCAAATGCTGTTCATTAGCACTCTTTGGTATAGGGATTGCTCCTTTTGCCATAATCCAAGCAAGAGATACTTGTGCTGGACCGATTTTATGTTTCTCTGCAATTTCTAGAAGTTCAGGGACTTGCTTAAAACGTCCATGCAATAGTGGGTTATAAGCAACAACTTTTACTTTTTTGGATTTGTGATGGGCAAGAAGTTCTTTCTGTTGTAACCAAGGATGCATTTCAACTTGATTAGCGATAATGTGCTTATCACAGACTTCAAGTGCTTTATCAACTTGTTGAGGTGTATAATTAGAAACAGCAATATGACTAATTTTTCCCTCATCTACTAATTTGCTCATTGCCTTAAGAGTTTCATCGACTTTATCAAATCGCCAAGGCCAATGTAAATATAAAACATCGATAACATCTAGCCCAAGACGATTCAAACTACGTTCAGTGCTACTGAAAACTCTCTTTGGTTTGAGATTATTAATAAAAAGCTTGGTGGCTATAATAAATTCATCTCGAGGGACACCTGATTCCTTAATCGCTTCTCCAACAGTTTTTTCATTGAAGTAAAGTTGTGCTGTGTCAAGAAATCTAAACCCAATCTGAATTCCTTTTATCAAACCTTGTTTAGCCTTCTCTGAACGAGCCAACATTGTTCCTAGACCTATTTTTGGTAATTTTAAAGATGCCATAAATATCACACTCAATGATTTAATACATAATATAATATCTTTGATTTATTTAGTAAGGATAAAAAACATAGAAAAGCGGTTGAATATTGTATAGATGATTATTCATCTTTTACTAAGACATTCCAACCAAATTCATCTTTTATGAGCCCATATTGAATTCCTGTTAAAAGTTCATAAAGTAACTTACTAATAGGTCCAACTTTATTGCTATTGATTTGATAGACTTTTTCTTTATAAAGTAGTTCACCAACAGGAGCTATCGAAGCAGCAGTGCCAGCACCAAAAGCCTCGGAAAGTGCACCACTCTTTATTCCATCCAATACTTGATCAATAGCCAAATATTCTTCCTTTACTTTGTAACCTTGATCTTTTGCTAACTGCATCACACTTTCTCGAGTAACTCCTTTCAAAACAGTACCATCAGTAGGTGCAGTATAGATTATATCATCCATAACAAAAAATTGGTTCATTGTACCAACTTCTTCGACATACTTGTGCTCTTTCGCATCTAACCACATTACTTCACTACAGCCAGAAGCTCTCGCTTTCTTAAGTGCTAACAAACTAGCGCTATAATTACCACCTGTTTTTGCTTCACCAATTCCTCCATGAACAGCTCTGACATAACTGGTTTCAACATAAATTTTGATTGGTTTAAATCCTTCAGAAAAATAAGGACCAACTGGACTAAGGATAATATAGAACCTATAATCGCTAGAGCTCTTAAGACCTAAAACACTCTCAGTTGCAATCAAAGTAGGTCTCAAATAAAGCGATGTACCATGTGAATTTGGAACCCATTCTCTCTCGATATTGACAAGTTTATTTAATCCTGTAAGAAAATGCTCTTCAGGAAATGGTTCCATATCCATCCTGATAGCTGAATCGACCATTCTTTTAGCATTCTTCTCTGGTCTAAAGAATGAAACATCTTTTTTATTTTCTTGTCTAAATGCTTTCATCCCTTCGAAAATCTCTTGCCCATAATGAAATACCAACGATGCAGGTGAGAGACTAAAAGGTCCAAAAGGTATAATTCGAGCATTATTCCACTTATCATCGTGATAATCCACAACAAACATATGATCAGTAAATATACGACCAAAACCCAATTGATTATCATCACTAGGCAATGCTCCTCTTTCAGATTGTGGTTTCAGTAAGACATTAATATCCATTATTACTTCGCCTTCTAAAATTTGATATTTTCTTTATGAAATATTTAGTAAAATAAAGTCAAAATCTTAACTTGTTTTAATCATTACCAATAGCATTTTGAATTGTTTTTCAGCATATAAAGCGTGAGGAATATCTGCTGGTAAGATTATAACTTCATCCTTCTTCATCTGATAATCTGTTTTATCTATGGTGATTTTAGCTTCACCATCAAGGATATGAACTAAAGCATCAAATGGCGCAGTATGTTCGCTCAACCCTTCACCTTCAGCAAAAGCAAAAACTGTGATAGTTCCTTCCTTTCTTTTAATCAGTTGTCTACTAATGACTGAACCTTCTTGATATTTTACTAAATTAACGAGATCGTATACTTCTGAGAAGTTTATTGAACTGGTTTTATTTGCATCCATATGAAACACCTAGTTATTGACATTATTATGAATTTAAAATTCGAATGCTTTACAAACTAAAGAAAAATAAACTGCTGCTTTAGCAGTTTATTTAGATTCCTCCTTCTTTTCTTCTAAAAGGTCTAGTTCTTCACCAAGTAAATAATGTGAAAACCAATTGAGATTTTGATACATTATCGCTCTGTTTTCTCGAGGTTTAGTTATAGGATGACCCATAGCAGGATAGATAAATAATTCAACATGAACATTCATTTCCTTTAATCCCCGATAAAGCTCTTTTGCATTTGAAACCGGAACCCTCATATCAATTTCACCATGATGTATAAGCATCGGGGTTTTTGCTTCTTTGATTTTGCTAATTGGTGCTGTCTTTTCATAGAGTTCTCTATCACGAAATGGTGATCCTGACAGATAATGAGTAGTAAATTGAGGAATATCATTACTAATGTGATAAGTATACCAATCGGAAATACCTGCTCCAACTGAGACTGCTGTAAATCGTTTAGAATGTAGCCCTACGAAAGCTGAAATGTATCCTCCTTGGCTCCACCCCATACAACCAATTTTTGTTGTATCAATTATACCTTCTTTATCAAGATGATCTATTGCACTTTCTATATCCCACAAATCACCAACACCAAGGTTGTCTTTATTCAATTCCAGAAATGCTTGACCTCTTCCAATTGAACCTCTATAGTTTACTTTTAGAGTAAGAATTCCTTTGTTCACAAATTGAACAGAAGGATAGTAAAGGATATCTGAATGTTCTAATAGACTTTCAGGATCAAATGCTTGTGGTCCGCCATGAATAATAAAAGCT
>JAUVZH010000134.1 GCA_030602675.1 Candidatus Heimdallarchaeota archaeon
GTACGAGCAAGCAAAGAAAATCTCTTCAGAGATTTTGACACAAATGTTACCGGAACTTTACATATCCTACAAGCTATGGCTCAAAACCATGTACAGAAGATAGTTTTTGCTTCATCAGGAGGAACAGTTTATGGAGAAACAGAAAAAACCCCTACTCCTGAAAATGAACCTTTTGCACCAATAAGTCATTATGGTGCATCCAAAGCAGCTTGTGAGCAATATCTGTCTAGCTTTTCTAGTCTTTATAATATTGAAGCAATCTCATTGAGATTAGGCAATATTTATGGACTTCCTTCAAATCATGGAGTAATGTATGATTTCTTCTGGAAATTAAAAAAGAACCCATCAACTATGGAGATATTAGGGGATGGAAAACAAATTAAATCCTATCTCTATGTAGATGATTGCGTTGATGCTCACATGTTTGCATTACAAAAAGCACTAAAGGGACATACTGCATTCAATATTGCTTCCATAGAAGGCGCTTCAGTTAATGAAGTTGCAAGAGAAGTTGTTGAAGCTATGAACTTATCAAATGTTGAATTCACTTATACAGGAGGAAAAAGAGGTTGGGCTGGAGATGTCAGAAAAGTTGTTGTAGACATTTCAAAAGCAAATAAACTCTTATCTTGGAAACCAACGGTATCATTAAAGGAAGGTGTAAAGAGCTATATTTCCTGGTTGGAAGATGATCGAAATAAGTAAAGTGCTTCAGCAGTTTCTTAGTAACTCAGTTAGCTCTTTTATCGTTTTAACATGTTTCCAGATTTTAATGTTATATTTATCTGGGTCAAGAGCGTTTTTATGAATAAGAACAAATCTTATTTTTGCATTTGTTGCTGCAACCCCATCAACCCATGAGTCGCCAATAAATAAGACATCATCAAGATTTAGTGAAAGTTTATCTATAATTGTAATTAATCCTTCTTTATCAGGTTTCATTTTTTCAATATCTTCTCTAGCTATAACAATATCAAAATAATTAGTGATATTATATCGTTCTAAAACCTCAATAGTAGGTTTTTTTGAGTTATTAGTTAAAATTGATGTAGAAATTCCTTTCTCTTTAAGGAATTCCAACATTGGATAAATATCTTGATCTATTGTGATACTTTCCATACCCAATCTTTCAAATTTCTCAACCATTCCCCAAAGCTCTTCTGTAAGATTGGTATTGTTTTTCTTGTCATATTTCTTTACTTCATCAATAATATTCCCAGCAGTATAGTTACGAGGTACTTCCTCATCTTTACCAAAATCAATACCATGTTTCTTGACATGACGTGCCATACTAATTTTCATAGCAGGGAAATTAATGCTGGATTTTACAAGTGTGTTATCAAAATCAAAGATTATTGCTAATTTACTCTTTTTCATGAAGTTACCTCAGATTTAAAATTCCTAGATTAGACCTAATTCAATCATCTTTCCTAACTACTGAATGAGCTTCTATTTTAATTCCCTCATTAATACTAACGTTAGAGGTAATAATTGTTTTTCCACCTACAATTACAAAATCCTTTGGATCCCGTTCATCAGATATAGAGACTCTTTTTGGTTTTACTCGAGTGTTTTGACCAATAACTATATCTTCAGCAGCTAAAAGATAGCTTAATTCACAATTGCTTCCAATTCTACAATTGTCCATAAGTAAAATATGATCTAAAACAGCTTCAGCACCTATTTCACAATCTCTCCCGATATAAACATCTGGTCCTATTTTAGATCCTGTTTCTATTAGTGTACCTTTTCCAACAAGAACTGGACCTTTAAAGAAAACACTTGAGAACTCTATCTCTGATTCTTCATCAAAGAAAATATCTTTTGCAGCTTTAAATCCTATCTCTCCTCCAGAATGAAATTGCATACTAATTTCATTATTACTTGGTGGAAAGAATCGCTGAGCAGTGAATAAATCAGCAGGATTCTCAATACTCATCCATGAATCAGTTATTAGTGCTCCAAGTGGACCCCTTTTACCTAGTAAAGCAATGGCATCGGTTATTTCGTACTCTCCTCTTTTAGATAGAGGTGTTTCACGAATTGCATCGAATATCTCTTTTTGGAATAAATAAATTCCTGCATTAATGTAACCAATATTATCCTTAATCTCTTCAGTTAGGATTTTTTCTTTAATATCCAAAACTCTCCCATCAGGTGTTATTTGTAACAATCCATACCTTTCACTCTTACCAGGATAAACTACTATCGTACATTGAGCTTCTAATCTTTCATGATGAGCAATGAGCTCTGGCAAAATGTCTTCAATATGAGCTATAATATCACCGTTAAGAACAAGACATCTATCATAATTACCTATAAATTGCTCAGCTTGAGCAAGTGCATCACCGGTACCTTTTGGTGGATCTTGAATTGCAAACTTAATTTTAGCAGCATATGGTTCTTTTGAGAAAAGTTCCTCCATTGCTTGTTTCTGAAAAGGTGAGATGACTAGAATTAACTCATCCATTAAACCAGAGTTTTCAATCATTTCAGTAAGTTTGATCAAAAGTGATTTGTTCCTAATGGGTAAGGATCCCTTTAGTCTCGTTTCAGTTAAAGGTTGCATTCGTTTTCCTTTACCTGCTGCCAAGATTATTACAATCATTAAGGATGCTCCTAAAACTCTCTATGGATAATCAATAATTGAATAGTGTTATTATTTTTTAATTCTGTTATCGAATATAGATAAAAAGTAAAAAAGAATCAAAATTTCTCGTTAAAAATAAAAAAAAAGAAATCATCGGCAAAATTGCCGAATACATCTTAATCTACAAGAGTAATAAGCTGTAGTTGAGTTCGAACTTTGAGATATTCCTTGGCAAAATCAATAGATGACATATCTGCCCAATGGAATCGTTCTTCGATATCAAATATCTCTTCTTCAAGTTTTAATTTACGTCTCTCAGTATATTTCTCTCTTTCAGATCCACGATCTATTTTTGAACGACCAGCCAATGCTCCTTTAATTCGAGCAATTTCTTCTTCCTTATGCTTGAGGACTCCTTCCAATTGTTCCTTTTGACGATTGTAAACAGCAATTGCATTTTCTGGTTTTGTTTTTGGTTGTACACCCTTTTCTAACAAGTGTCTTGCTGGTCTTAGAGGTTCACGAGCAAATAATCCTTTAATGGAATTCGCTATTTGAAAGAGGTGGTATTCAGAATTCCAACGTTTAATAATCCATAAATCAATAATTTTACCTTTGCCAACTCGTGGGTGCTCAACTTCTGAAATCATTTTAACTAAAGGTGGAGTAGCTGGAAAACCTCCAAGCATCTCAAGTTCCACAGTAAAGAAACGATTCTTAAATTCACCTCTACCGGGAATTAAACCACGCCAACGAGTCATATCACCTTTTATGGGCTCAAAACCGCGACCTTTTTCATACATCCAATTAGCTTCGCGTGCTAAGACAATATCAGGAATGTTTTTTACCATATTAAAAATTCCAACCATTACTTTCTTCTAAGAGTTAATAGTAGCTTTTACATTATTAAACGTTTTATTTTGACTAAGAAAAAAATAGCGTGAAATGGAATCGTTATAATTCCATATCAACACCTTGTTTAGGGATACGAACAGTAACTCCGGAATGAGTTTTCTCAACATTCTTCTTGAAATCTTCTGGACTCTGGTCACGCCAATGCATTGGAACAACAATCTTTGGTTTTATTGCACCAACCGCATCTACTGCTTCTTTTGGATCCATAGTATATTTACCATCAATTGGCAGAAGAGCATAGTCAATGTTTTCCAAATCTTTCATTTCTTCAATGAAATCAGTATCTCCTGCAAAGTAAATTCTCTTACCTTTAGCTTCAATGATGAAAGCTGTTTGAATCTCTTTAGGGTGGAAAGGTTCACCAGGATTTCTAAAACGACGTACATTATAACCTGGCACTCCATGTATGATAATTCCCTCAAAATCATGCTTTTGACCAGGATCTAAAGCAATGACATTTCCTTCAATATTTCCAGAATTATCAGTAGATGTTATGATTACAGTTGAATCCTTCCTTGCTAGCTTAATCTTATTTGGATCTGAGTGATCCATGTGTTTATGAGTTGAGAGGATTAAATCTGCTTTATCAGAATATTCAGATTCATCTCCACCATAAGGATCAATATAGATCACTAAATCATCGACTTTTAACTTAAAAGATGCATGTCCAAGTAAACGTAATACTAATGCCATATTTTTACCTCCTACAGAAAATAACAATAGTAAGGATAAATTTGTTGTGCAAAAATTATGTTATTTTCTAGATAAACCTATTAATCAGAGGTAAATATGAAATATGGATTCAACTAAAAAAGAGAAATTCGTGATAAAAATGAATGACATTCCCAGAAATGAGCTAATTGAGTTACTTGGAAAATTAGTAAGTTATAATACTGTAAATATTCCAACTGATGATATCAAGTCACCAAAAGATTGTCCTGAATATATTGTAAAATACTTAACAGAGAGAGGTATAGATGCCAAATTATTCGAAGATGAAGAATACTATTCTGTGTATGGGAAGGTAGGTGAAGGAGACTATCATTTGTTATTAATGGCTCATTTCGATGTTGTTCCAGTAAGTGATGGCTGGGATACAAATCCATTTGAAATGGTAATTAAAGAGAATATTGCTTATGGAAGAGGTGTAATAGATAACAAAAATAATGTAGCTTCCATCATGACGATTCTTCAAGAAATAAAGAAGCTCGATCTAGGAAAGAAAATGACGATTTGTTTTGAACTCTCAGGAGATGAGGAAATAGGTGGTGTTCATAGTGCAGGTAATTATCTGAAGAAATTCGATCGAATGCCTGATGCTGTTATGAATCTTGATGGTGCTGGAGAAGTGATAATCTCAAGACGTAGAAATGCTATGGGTGCAACACTAAAACTACCCAAGAAGAAAGCTAAAGCAATTGGTATCTTAGCAGAGAAGAAATTCACTTCAGAACAGAACGGAAGGCATACAGCCTATCAACATCGAGGAGCTGATGTTCATTGCATGATAAAAGCATCAGTAGTATCATCATGGGAATATTACAAGGTAATTGACTGCCAAGGTAAATTTATTAAAGGAAATGTTGTGCCGGATGAATGCACTCTAAAAGTAATAGTTCCATCAGAGGATAAGAAAGCACAAGAGTATGAATATGATATAGGATTGACTTCCCTATTCGAGAATTTACGGTATTTGGTTAATGTACAATTCCCAACTGAATTTTCTATTTATGGTATAACAATTGGTCCCAATATGCTATTTGATAGAGAAGATCATTGGGAACTAGGTTTGGATATAAGAGCAATGACACAGAATTATACAGAAGTAGAGGATGCTCTAAGAGAAATCTGTACTGAGCTTTTTGGTGAAAACCAATATGAGCTTGCATTCAAACCAGGACAAGGTATGGTTAACACCTCTAAAGGCTCCATGCTAATATCCACAGTCCTAGAAGTGTCAAGAGAATTTGAATTACCATCAAAAATTGTTGAAATGGGTGGAGCATCAGATGCTAGGTATTTCTCTCGAGAAGGCATTCCGACATTTGATTTTGGTCCTGATGGTGGGGGTGTCCACGCAAATAATGAATGGCTAAACCTAGATTCATTTTACAAGATAACTGGTTTCTATCTAGAGGTTGTAAAAAAGATACTCGAGAAAGTTTAGATAACACATTAAATGCTAAAAATAGGTAATTTGAAATAAACTCCCTTTGCTAACAATGCTTCGATCAAAGGTTTGAAAATAGCTTCAATACCAGGATAATCATGTAAAAGGATAATATCATTTGATCTATTATAGTTTAGACCACGACATCCTTCTGGTTCATCTTCATCCATTCTTGCCAAAATAGATCTCAGATTATTATATCCTAAGGGATGTTCTGTTCCAGTAGAACGGTATTCAGCAACAGCACAATCAAAGGTATAGTAAGTCCAGTAAATATCAAGATCAAGATGCAATCCTGCATTCTTATACCATTTATAGGAAATGTTCTCAAATATTGGCTGCTCATAACCATGTTTTTTAAGATAGTTTTGAATTCCGCGCATGAATAATTTCTTCTCTTTATCATCTGGCCAACCTAATTCAGCATCTGTTCCTGACCCCTTATCTCCATAGGGAAAACGGAATAATTTAGCTGGTCTAGTTACTTCTGCATCCCGATAGATTTTATCGATGATTTCATCTGTCCGCTTAATCTCTTGAAAACATTCATTGAGGGACAATTCAGAAAAACGAGGGTGACTATAGGAATGATTACCAAGAACATAACCTTTCTTTATGGCATAAATTCCATCATCTGGTCTTTCTTCAAGATACTGTCCTATACAGAAGAATAGTGCTGGAATTTCTTTAGATGTAAGTAATTTCACCTTATTAAGAAAATCTGCAGAAGGAGCATCATCTATAGTCAGATAACCAACTTGTTTCATGATTTGGTTTATAATTTGGTTTAATTTAATTCTTTCGTGAAAAATCCAGAAAAAAAATAATTAGTCTTTTTATATTTTCAAATGATATAATAAGGAAATCTTTAAAACAATAACTTGAAACGACCTAATTATTAACACTTAAATTTGCGGGGGTTGCCCAGTCTGGTCAAAGGTGCAAGACTCAGACTCTTGTCTCGTAGGAGTTCGCGCGTTCAAATCGTGCCCCCCGCACCAGTTCTTTCTTTTGTTGATAATACTTAAATCTTGGAAATTGAATTGTTTAATCGTATCTTTCGGAGAGTAATTTTCTTGTCTTCCACTACCAAAAAGCAACTCCAAGAAGTCGAGCAACTAATTATTCATGGACAATTCAAAGAAGCACTCAGTGTAATCGAAGAAGGCTTGAAGAGGAAGGATATCAGTAAAGAAGCAGAACTTAGTTTTCTCATTTCTTCCTCCATCGGCTTGTGCTCAGTAATATTAAAAGGGGGCATCTTGCTAGCCCCCTTTTCTTTCTTTGCCTCTTTCTTTGCCATGCTCCCTTTTT
>JAUVZH010000166.1 GCA_030602675.1 Candidatus Heimdallarchaeota archaeon
CTGATTTCTTACTGATTTCAAGTGAAAAATCTTGATTTGAACATTTAATTGATTCCTTTAACTCTACTAGACTAATTTCAGGCATCGTTTCTTGATTAAGATAAACTGTAGGTTGTTTTTTCAAAGGTATGCTGAATTGATCCCAAGCTACAATGTGATCCTTCCCAGCCCAGATAGTTTCCTCTTTTAGTTTAAATGTCAGAGTTAGTAAATATTCATTATAAGCAGTTAAAACTGGCTCTACTATTGGAAGATTGATTTCTAGGATTTCATCAGGTTTTATGTCTAATTCTGTTATTGTATCCTTTTGGATGATATTCCCATCAGCTTGAAACTCCCATTCGAGATAAACAAAGTCTAATGATAGAAAATCAAATTTATTATGAATGCTTACTTTGCCATTAAGCAAATCTATGGGATAAACCTTGATGTTTTGATAACCCTTCTTAACCTCAAAAGCAGATGGATTGGGTTTGCGATTGGGTAAGAAGATTCCATTACAACAGAAATTACTATCATTTGGTTCATCACCAAAATCCCCCCCATAAAGCCAATATTCAATACCATCATCAGAAATTTTTTCTAAACCTTGATCGATGAGATCCCAAATAAAACCGCCAACACAATTATCATATTTATCAAAAATATCAATATACTTCTGAAAATTACCTAAACTATTGCCCATAGCATGAGCGTATTCGCAAAGAATTCGAGGTTTATCTTTGTATTTTCTTGGTCCAATTCTTGGTCCAAACCAATCTGATTTTGTCCTCTTATATTTTCCAGCTTGTTCTAGTATTTTTGGTGTTGAATACATAGTGCTAAAGACATCTGAAATTTCAACATGATGATCCCCTTCGTAATGGATTCCTCTAGTTGTATCAATAGTCTTTGCTGCTAATTTCATTTTACGGAAATTTTCTCCAAAACCTGCTTCATTGCCTAAAGACCACATGAAAACACAGGAATGATTTTTATCTCTTTCAACCATGCTAACCATTCTATCAACGCATGCTTCAGTCCATTTTGGATCACTCTTAGGCAGAATGTGTCGTAAACCATGTGACTCTAAATTGCATTCATTTAATACGTACAATCCATATTTATCACAGAGATCGTAAAATTTTGGATGATTTGGATAGTGACTAGTTCTAACAGCATTGATGTTGTATTGTTTCATTAATTTTACATCTTTTTCCATCAGCTCAAACGTTATTGCTCTGCCACGTTTTGGATCATGGTCATGTCTATTTATTCCTTTAATAGTCACTGATTTGCCATTTACATAGATTTGACTATTATTAATTTCAATTACTCTAAAACCAAATTTACATGATTCCACTTCAACAATTTTGTTGTGAGAATCTCTTAAAACAAGAATAATTGAATAGAGATTGGGTTCTTCAGCTGACCATTTAAGTGGATTTTCAATAAAAGATTCTATTTTGATTACTGTTTCTGATTCAGGTCCTAAATTGAACTCTCTTAACATTTTAGATTCTATTTGAATCAATTCATCTTTATTATCATAAAGTAATAATTCAAGCTTATGGGATTTTGCTAGCTCAGTATCATAATTTCGTATTTTTGCTCGAAGTTTAAGTATAGCATCATGATACTTTCCATCAAATTCATTGTAAACAAAGAAATCTCTAATATGCACTTTTGCTGTAGAAAACAGAACGACATCTCTGAATATCCCGCTTAATCTCCACATATCTTGATCTTCTAAATAGCTGCCATCAGACCAACGATAAACTTCTACAGCAAGAGCATTGGATCCTTCTTTGACATATTTGGTTATATTGAATTCTGCAGGTGTCATGCTCCCCTGACTATAACCTACTTTTATACCATTTATCCAAATATAAAATGCTGATTTCACTCCTGCAAAGTGAAGAAAAATCTCTCGAGATAACCATTCATTAGGTATTGTGAAATCAGTTCGATAAGAACCTACAGGATTGTAGTTGTGATCTATTTTAGGGATTTCATTTTTCTTCAAGCTAAGACTATATGGATATCTGATGTTAGTATAAATTGGTTTGCCATATCCTTCAAGTTGCCAGTTACTGGGTACTAGTATTTCTGACCACTGAGAAGTATCAAAATCATCTTTGTAAAACTCAACGGGACGATCAGCTGGCTTTTCTACCCAATTGAATTTCCATAGTCCGTTTAAGCTTTGGAAAAATGGCGATTCTTTTGCTATATTGTTTAATGCTAATTCTACAGTTGGGTAAGGCAATAATGAACAATGAGCTGGTTCTTTATTAGAACCAATAATTTCACAGTTTTCCCAATCAAATTTCACAGACATGACTATCACAATTATTTCTAATCTTATTATTTATTCATTAAAATCTTAAAATATTATTGGAATGTAAGAATATTCGTTAAAAGTAACCTTCTTATTAAAAACACTATTGGAAGTGCACTAAATGATAACGAATTCTGAAAAATCAACAAAATCACAAATTACATTTAAATAATAAAATCTAATGATTATGTATGATAGCTAATTTTCTAAAAACTGCAATTGATAGGCATTTTGATGAAACAAAATCAATAATAATGCAATTATCTGATGATATATTTGAAAGTAAAGCAACACAAGAAACACGAAAAACTGCAGAAATAATACTACATATGATTAGATCTTTCGAATTTTACTCTCGAGGTTTAAGTGAAGGTGAATGGATTCCTGCACCTTACAGTTTATCTAAATATAATGATTCTCAGAAAGTATTAGCTCTTTATGATGAAGTTGTATTAATTACTAAATCATATTTAGAGAAATTAACAGATGAATCATCACAAGAAGTACTAAACCAATTTAATCGTACTGCAACAAAAGGTGAGCTCTTATTGGAAATGCTTGAACATAGCGTACATCATAGAGGGCAACTTACTATTTATTATAGATTATATGAAAAAAAACCAGCCGAAATCAAATATATAATATAAAAGAAAGAGATGGTACTTTCAATTGTAAACATTTTTATCGCGAAATAAATAAGATAATATAAAAGAATTACAATCTAAATTATCGTAATAAAAAATCAAGGTGAAATTTGTGAGCCCAAGATGGAGAATACCTGGAAGAATAATTCGTAATGCTGTTAGAAGAAATGTAAGACGTAATGTCAGAAGACATGTAAGAAGGTCATTTATGCGTCGTAGAGCTAGAAGGTGGATAGTTGGTGGAGCTGTCCTTTTAGCAATTGCAGGAACTCATAGAGCAATAAAATTACGTGATGAAGATGCAAGACAACTGGAACAACATTATGGTCGACCAGTTGAAGAATTGTCTGAAGATGAAATTAATCAAGGAATGCAATATTACAATATGCAACCATTAACAATCGAAGAAGATGATAGACAAAAGATCTATGATGATGATGATCAAGTAGAGGGGTTCAAAAGTCAAGGTCAAAAGTATTGTATACAATGTGGAGATATGCTTCTCAGAGATGCAAGCTTTTGCAAAAGCTGTGGAGCCCAAGTTTAATTTGCATGCATAATTGTTTTCATTCTTAAATTAAAGAGGAAGCATTGAAAGCTTAACACTTTCAATTCCTCTAGAATATTTCTTTTTAAGCTAGGATTTCTTTTTCTTTCTTGCAAGGAACGTATCAAATAGCTTGACTTGCTCATCATAAGGCTGAGGCCAAGTATAGCAAGAAGATCTCACAATTAAGATGTTTAATTTCATAGGTAAAATGCCAATACCTATAACAGTCATAAACATAAGGAATATCCAAACGTTAACATTACTCGCATAACTAACTAACGTTGAAAAACCATCAACTAAGTAATGAACAATAATACATGGAATAAGACTGTTGGTTTTTATAAACAAGTAAGCTAGAAAAATTCCCAAGAAAGTTGTATAGAGAACTTGAAAGAGAACTCCAATTATTGTCTCATTGTTAAATTCTGTTCCAAATAGGATTAAGCTTAGGAATGCTGTGAAAATATTTACCAGATGAAATCCTCCAAATAAAACACCATTAATAATAATAGATGTTCTTTCACTGTATATTTTTAGTAATAGGACAAGTATGATACCTCGAAAAGCAACTTCTTCCCAAATACCTGGTCTTAGAGATGTGTAGATATTTATCGTTTCTGGATTAATCAGTAAACTTGGATCAAATAAAACTTGTCCAGTTGCACTTGTAAGTGTTGTTAGGTAAGTTGCAAACAACATACAAGCTAATGTAACGATTGCAGCAATAAAACCGAAAACAATTGTTCTGAAAACTGGTTTAATATTAACAACTCTAATTCCTTTTGTATATCCAACAAATCCTCTGCCATTTGGTATACCTAGAGCAAATGGTACTATAATTAGAAATAATATCGCAACTCCAAAAAAGTCGATTATATGAGCAACATACAAGTGTGTTGTGTGAAATGAGGGATTAACGAAAATAGCATAAATAAAACCTGGGAGAATTAGAAATATAACATACAAAAATAATAAAATAAATATACCCATCCATGGATGTTCACTTAACCAAGTAACATTTTGGTCTTTCGTAGTCTTTCTAGATTTGGTTTTTCCCATTAAATACAAATCCTCAAAATTTTAACTAAAAATGTTCCCAAAAGCTGGGATTATAAGCTAGTAAACTTATGATTATATCTTGTATTAAAATAATTATGAAGAATTAGAAGAAAAGGAAAGTATCATTTGAGAATCTTGCTAATTTCTTTAACCCAGTCTTCTATATGTTCCTTTTTCCAGTTGTCAATCATTGGTTTGCCAAACATAATAAATCGACCACCAAAGGCTGTAGTAGCAACCGGTTTGATATTTGGATAATTGACTAATTTGTCATCAATATACTTCTTGATAGCTACTTGCAATTTTTCTTCACTATTCTCTGCTCTAGCTTCTCCAGAGCAAACGTAAAAACAAACTCTCTTATCTTTCAGGTCATTTTTCAAGAATTTCTTTACTGGTCTTGTCCATTGTCCAATAGCTATACCTGTTCCAATTATGACATTCTTGTAATCATCTAAGTTTACTTTTCCACTCTTCTTCAAGTTTACAACATCAACAGTATGTTTGTGTTTACTTGAAAGAACTTCTGCAATGACATCTGCTGTTTTAGCTGCCATTCCCTTCCTTGTGCCAAATACTATTAGTGTTTTTGTCATAGTATCACCATTATAACATGTTTGAATTAATGCTTTTAATATTTTCAAATAAATTACTTGATTATAGACATTATTCATTAAGTCCTAGGGAAATAAATCTAAGACAATTTTAACTGCATCAACAACTAATTTTGGGCAGATTGTTCTGAAAATTCCTTCATCGTTTCCCTTCTGACGATCATCGGGATTTGTCATATCGAATCCAACAAGTTCATTGCAAATTGGTGTATCATGAATTTCACTGAATTTCTCAATTAATTCAGTAGTTGATTTGTATGTTGCAGCTTTAAGTTCTGATCGGTCATCAATTATTTGTCCATGTATAACTCCTAGAGCCATAATTGCTCCAGTTAACGCCCCACACATTTCACCTCTACGACTAATACCTCCGCCAAATCCTGCTGCAACTATTGGAGCTTCGTTAAAATATAATCCCTTGTATTCTAGTACTGTTCTTAAAACTGCTTGTGAACAATTATACCCAGTAGCGAAGTAATCTTTAGCTATTTTTTCAATATCATCTGTCATCTTGTAACCCGAACCACAAATATGCTGATAGTTCTATTACAAAAATGGTTATAAGCATTTCACTCAAGTGAATTATTTTCTTCCTTTTCAACTTCTTTTGGTTTGAGGTACATGTAGTAATAGAGAATAGCAAATGCTAATAATCCCATGCATGTTGAAAAGAGAACATCTGAAGCAAAATGGGCTCCCACAATTACTCTAGAGTAAGCAACAAAAAAGCCCCAAAGGAAAACAAAAGCAACAGTAATTATCTTCATAGGATCCTTAGTTTCTTTTTCCCTGACAAGTACAAGTAATGGCAGTACCATCCATCCCATTGCAGTATGGCCTGATGGAAAACTCGCATTATGTATAGTTGGTCCAGGGGGTAAATACCAAGGAGTATAAAATTGAAATCCCATATCAACTAAATCTCTAAATCGAACACGACCACAAAGCAATTTGGTAATTTGAACAAAGACTAATGGATTTATTATCGCTAAGAGTAAAACTAACCATGCGAATTTTTTGTAATTATTCAAGTCTCTATTTAACTCTAATAATGAAAATATTAAAACTGAACCAGCAATAGATCC
>JAUVZH010000161.1 GCA_030602675.1 Candidatus Heimdallarchaeota archaeon
AAAGTCTTAGAAAGGATGTTAATAAATTGCAAACAATCCAAAAAATGACACATATGTCTAAATTTTTAGTAAACTTTCAAAAACATATTTATCAGACTATAGAAAAATACCCAAACATTAAGGAAGTCTATTTAGAAGAAAATCAAACTTCTCAAGTAACGGCTTATTTTATAGTTGAAGAAAGTTCATATAAGAAATTAAAACATGTCGCTGATTATGAGATTGATCTTTATAATTTATTTAAAACTGAAATTAGCGATTATGAAACAGTTAACTTGGATGAGCGTGAGACAATTATATCAAGAGATTTAATTAGAATATTTTAATCATTTTTTTTGGAAGAGGAAATAATGGTTAATACAGAAAGGCATATTAGTAAAGCAAAAAAGAATGAAGATTTCTTAAATTATGTGAAGAAGGAAATTCCCCCATATGAAGAATGGGGGATAACTGTTCTATTTTATATAGTACTACAATATCTTGATGCTTATTTAGCTTTGAAGTATAGACACCCAAGAAACCATAATGAAAGAGATACACTACTTAAAGATGATTCAAGTATTAGTAGAGATGTAAAAAGAGATTATATTACTCTTAAGAAGAAAAGTATAGATGCGAGATATCATTATACACTTATCGATTTAGATGACTATAATGAAGCAGAAGAGGATTGTATTCGATTAATGGACTACTTCTTAGAGTTAATTGATAATACCTAATTAAGAATTTTCATCTAATCAAGCGATTTCTCGCAGGAGTTCGCGCGTTCAAATCGCGTCCCCCGCACCATTTATTATTCTATGAATTTACAATTTATTTTAGTATGTTTTTGCTGGAATCGATTAACTTGATTCTTGATTGTTCTTCTCTGAACTCATCCCTCCAATTAAAAGGAGATATATAAGAAAAGTCAATAACAATCGGAATTCAAACATTCTTTATCTCAGTAAATTATTAAGAGGCATACATAAATAGCTAGAAATTATTTATACATAAATAGCTGGAGGTTATTTGAAATGACAGACAAAAAAAGACGTACAAGTTCCAGCGGTGGAATGAGTTTAATCACATTAACTTGGGTAATTCTTCTTATATTAAAATTAGCAGGACCACTTGATCATATGAAATGGTTATGGGTATTCTCACCTATTTGGATTGGTGCAAGCTTAGGAGTATTATTCCTCATTATCATCGGTTTTATTTTACTTGCTGCAGTAATTGGGATAGCAAGTTCTAGCTCGCAAGTGGTTGTTGGAATAAAGAATTGGTTCAGTAAGAATGATAAGGAAGACAATATCGACGAACAGTAAAGAAATAAGCATACATCTCAACTAATTAATATTCCAAATATTACTTTTTTTTTACACAATATTTCTTATTTTTATTATCTCAAATTCATTTCCTTCTTAGCTTTAAATGAAAAAAATAAAAGAAAATAAGAGGGTCGCAACTGTTGCCCTAAAATATGGATAAATAGGACATCATAGGTTTTAGGTGGACAAGGGTAATATGCTAAGGGAATTATTGAGAAAGACTAACAAGTAAGAAGGGTTTCATTAGCTGGCATGAAATTATCAGAGTGGGCACAACAAAAAGGGGTTGTGACTGTTGCTGTTTTTTATGGATAATTAGGGCAGAGTTAGAAATCATTCATTTAGTAATTTAATAGAAATTTTTTACAAGAATTCTTTGAGAATTAAAAGAAGGTGGCAGTTTGGATAGCAAAGATCGATCGGCAATAGGTGAATACAATGAGAGTTTGGGATATTTTGCTATTGTAAACCAATTAGTGACATATTATAATCCATCAAATGTTTTTTTTTGAGATTGCAGTTATTTTCGTATTTTCTTTTCATCTTTTGAGTAATTCTTCAACCTCAAAGTGTCCATGGTTTCTGTGGGAGTTATAACCAAAACACACTTCTGGTCATATCTTTTCCCTTTCTTTGTCCAGTGACCTAATCCATAGACTCTCTCTTTTTCGTTATAGAATCGTTTATGAAAGTGCCCAATTACCAGATGAGTTTCTTGTGTAATCTTTTTTGGCAACCTACTGCGACCATCACTAATTAGTTTCCTTTTTGCGATTATTGTTGCCCCCTCCTCATTTGTTCGCTTCACTTCTTTTGGATCTATTCCAATCTTATTGCCATGGACAATCAGAACTTCTCCTGCAGCTGTTTCTAGCCATGCATAGTCTTGCTGTAGGATATTAGCAAAATATGCCAACGTAGCATCATGGATGGTCGAGCTTCTTATTAGCACCAGCTTCGACCAAAAACCTTCACAGATAGCTACTTGCAATAATTTCTTTACTGATTCTTCACTGGCCATCACTCCCTTATCTAATAAATCGCCATTAATGATCACAATATCCACTTGAGCACTTAGATCACTCAATGCTTCAAAGAATTCTTTTTCAAAGCTATACTCACTTCCAAGGTGGATATCTGATAATGCAACGATTTTTCCCTCACAATAATTTGGTTGTATAGTTATTTGCTCTTCGAGTTGTTCGTACCAATCAGTTTCTGCTAGCTTCTCTAAATCTTGCGCCAAAAGCACCAATTTCTCTTTAGAGCCTTGAGGGAATTCACCCATTAATTCCCCGTAGCATTTCTTACAGCCCTCTGCGCAAGAACAATCCACTAATCTCTTTCTCAGTTGTTCTGCCACTTCTTTCAAATGCTTGTACAGATAGCCTGCATTTCCTTTTCCTCTCCCCTTATCATATAATGCTAATTGCTTGTTGTTGCTTATTAGCCCTAGCTCTGTTGAAGGCACTCCTAGCACCACCTCAGTTTCAATCAGGAGCAATCTTCCAAACAATTTTAGCATTCCTTTATTCGTTCTCCCCTTTGCTTTCAGTGATTCTATCCTCAAATCAAGAATTATTCCTTCGACTCTCTCTCTGATGCTATATTCTTGGGCTTCGTCTTCGGTTAATTCCTGCCAGCAGTAGCCACCTGCTTCTTCGTTGCTTGTTTCTAAAATCCTCCTTTTTGGGTTGGCATTGACTATTGCTTTTGGTCTGCGTTCAATATTAAGCTGTCCAAAATGAATGTTAACAAGCTCAGGTCCTTGTGAGACTTTTGGTAAAATTCCCAATGAGATGCTCGGGTCAGACAAGCTATTAAAAGGCAATTTAGTGAATTCCTCCCCTTTAGCTAGATGCTTCTTAACCAGAACACTTCTTTCGCTATGGTCAATGTCCACTACTAGATACTTCTGCCTATTTCGAGTCAGAATGTTCCCAGGCAAGCCTTTCCTCAAAACATCTCTTGTAGCTATTTTCCCAACAAGCATCCCCTCAGCTTGACTTGTTGTATCATATCTCAGCAGCTGGTTGATTGTCCAACCTCTATCGATGGCTCGTATAGAGAGTGGCACTAACCCTTTCTTTTCCGAGAGGAGTTCTTCACCATGACTAGTGAATAGCAGTTTACCACTATCCTTTTTCAAGATCATTTGAGTGACTAAACGTGCATATTGCTGTCGAGCTAGCTCATGAGCGACTGTTCCTTCCTTGAGAAAGAAAGTCATAATATCTCGAAAGTCAGTAATTCCATAACGCAACAACAAAATCAGTATTCCAGCGAAAACCTTGGCGTTCCTCTTTGGATAGAGGATGGGGTTACAAGCATTTGTCTCGAGAATCTTTTGAAGTATTTCCTTGTGCTCCCAATAAAATCTATCTCGAGCATTTCCTAAATCGAAGATGAAGGTATTTACTCTTCGCTCTCCTGGCTTGGAGCGATTCCGAGCCATCCTTTGGACGATACCATCTTTCTGAGTGATAGGAATGCCGATGTTAATGACAGTCTGGATGTTTTGGATGTTCACTCCCAACTCAAGAACAGATGAGGAGATCACTATTCGGATAATGTTTTGCTCTCCCTTTTGCAGTTCATCCAAGACTTTTTTTCTGTGCATGTAAGGCATGTCTGCATGGATAACTGCCACTGTTTGTTCATCAAAGAATTCGTTCTTTTGTTTGAGAGCAAAACATAACAGTTCGGCAAGCAATTCAATGTCCTCTTTTGAATCAGCAAAGACAAGGCAGGCTCTCCCAGGTATTGTTTCCAATCTTTCCCACAAGTCAATTAGAATGGGAATAGTGTGCTCTCTTGATACACCAAGAAACTCTTGCTCTCCCCTAACTGGAGGACAAGTGATTACTTTTGCTCCAGGCAAGAAGTCATCCCGAAATTCTGTCACTCTATCAATCGTAGCTGATGAAAGGACAATTTGACTAGTAGGATTTCTTAACTTGTGCACCTGGATGAACATTCTAATTATAGCTGCAGCGAACCCATCGAATGCGTGGATTTCATCGAAGACAACATATTGGCAGTCCATTATTTTCTCGAGTAGAGGGTTTTTGTTCCCGGCTAATAGTTGATACCAGACCTTGTCAAAAGTGGCTAAGAGAATGTTCGGTGGGTAATTTTCTGTTTCAAGAAGATCCTTCTTCTGAGCGGTTTTACCCGTTACCGAACTCCTCCCAACATCTCCACTGTACATTCGAGTGGTTAAACGAACACCTGTTTCCTTCTCCACTTCAACGACCAAATTCTTCATTCGCTCAAATTGATCCATTAGCAATTGTTTGGATGGATAGAACAGCACAATGAAATCTGTTTTTCCATTCAGCAGCTTGGCAATCCCAGGAGCACTAAACGATAGCGATTTTCCGGAATATGTTCCACCATTAATAATAAGGTCTTTGTTGTTCTCTTGTGGCTCTAACAAATACTCTATTGCTTCTTTCTGGTGGTCAAAAGGATGAGGATTATTCACCATTCTCTCAAGAACAGCTGCAAATGATTCAAGCTTTTTTTGAAATAGATTTTCCCAACAAACACCACTCGAAGTAACAGGCTTTGTTGCAGGTAGTTTAGCTATTTTTAGCCATTCAGGTCTGGTGGTTGGTTTGAGGGGGAATTTCTCTTTAATGTAGTTAGTTTTTTCTTCTTTCCAGTTTTTGGTCATCTTATTATCCCTCGGCTTTTAAACATAATCCTGTTTTTTCGCCATACAGCTCGATGATTTGTTCAATGCCTTGAGGCAATTTCCAGCTTTTCCAGCCAACATTTACAGACAGCCCTTCTTTGATTTGCTGAACTTTTAACAAGAGAGAATTCATCCTTTCAATAACATTGCCTGAATTTCTCAGAAATTTCAGCCGCATCTTCTTATCCTCACAAGGAATTTGTTCTAAAGTGAAGAGCAGCTCTTGAACCGTTCTATTATCAAAATTAAACTGGTAGAAGCTTTGTTTTTTGTATCTCATTTTCTGCAATAGCCCTTGAGCAACCATTTTAGTTAGGATCCTTTGAGCTTGGTTCTGAGTTAAGTGAAGCATTCCTCGGAGTTCCCTTGTTGAATAATAATTATCTAAGCCATGCATTTGAAAATCAAGATAAAGCAAAACTAAGGCTACCAACAAACTTCGCTCCTGTTCTCTTGCTTGGTATTTTGTTAATTGTAGCTTCTTCTTTCCGCGTTCCCCATTACTTTGCCACCATTTTTTCTTTGCTACTATTCTAAAGACCGTCCGCTTTTCCCTTGCTTCTAACACTTGCTCCTCGCGCCCCTCAAAGAAGGATGAATGCTTAACAGCAAATTTATTGATTATGTCTAGTTCTTCTTCACAACCTACGGGGCAGTAAACAAAGGGAATGAAGCCAACTATCTTCAAACTTTGACTGATAATTTTAGAAGATAGCTCCTTGCCATCAGCACATTTGTCAAAACAGAGTTGCATTGCTTGTTTGAAGGATAATAGATTCTCCTCAAAAGCTGCTAGAAAAGTTATCTTCTCTCCTCTATAATACACAAGCTCGGCTAATGCTTTCTCAACCATTTCCTCAATCTTCTCGAGGGATGATTGTTTTACACGGTAAATCAGCTGACCGCTGCCTGCCAGTTCGAGAGAACAGTCATCATCAGAGAACAAGCCTTCTGTTATAGCTCTAAGCAATGTGATTAAAGCTAGAGAGCCTACAGGTTCAATGAAGTCAAAGTAGAGTCCTTTCTGGTCGATGTCCGATTTTGTTTTTCTCTTATGTATCAATCCCGCTCCTAGCGAGTAGGGATTTAATCCAATCTTTCTAAACACCTTGTTGATTATAGACCGAAATTGTCGTAGCACCTGGTTGAGGAGTGCATCTAGAGGAGCGCGAGCATTGCTAACTTTTACTGTAGAAGATAAGAACAAGTCTTTTACTAACCTTGAGATCACTCGTCCATGTGTCCAGAGACCCATTTTTTCTCCCTCTTCTTTCAACAAATCATAGAGGCAATTTTGGCTTTGCCCTTCGAGCTGTCGACCATAGTAGCTAGACTTCACACCTGCTTGAACGATGAGCAAGAGATCGACCATTTCAT
>JAUVZH010000280.1 GCA_030602675.1 Candidatus Heimdallarchaeota archaeon
AGAATATCTCAATAAACGCGGTGTAAAATATCGAAGAAATGTTGCTTTTGGATATAAGAAGAAACTGAATTACGTCTTTGAAAATGATCATGGGGAAACTGTAGGAGTATATCTACTATTATGGTGGAGACCCGTTACCTATAAAACAATATTTGATTTGATGGATTGGTCCAAAGGAGATGATATTCACAGATTAATACTTGTATGTCGTATTATGGGTGAACGTGCACGTGAAGTTATGGATAAGGAACCTAGTAATGTTTCATACATTCTAGAATCCTGGTTTAGACGGAGTAGTCATAATCCATTATTGGCAGCATTCTAATTTCTAAAGAGGATTTTTCCTCTCCTATTTTTTCTATCATAGATTTATGTCTTGAGAAGATATAATTATTCTAATTAAATAATCTTTGAATTAGTGTTACCGTTTCATTATTTTCATCATAAGAGATTAAACCATTATTTCTAAGATCAAAAATAGTACGTAGTGTTGCTGCCGGTTGAATACCACTTGCTTTGGAGAGTTCCGTTTTTGTCATATTTAGTTTAGCACCATGCAAGAGTATTAATATTTTTATATGAGAACTCCCATCAAGGACTTGCTCTGTAAGAATGACATATAATTTCATTACTTCATGTAAGTTGATTTCAACATCCTTTTGACCTTTCAACTCCTCATAAACTGAAGAAAGCTCGATCATATCTTGTTCCATTTTCTTTAATCGATCAGCTGCAGATGTTCTTTCATTTTCTAGTTTTTTAGAAGCACCTTTCAGAGTAGCTAATTCTTCTTCATTTGCTTTTAATTTAGATTCAAGTTGAGTAATATAATCTTCAATATTCTTGAATGCTGTTTGAACTTTTTCATCTACCAATTTTAAACCTCCATAAATATATGAGTAAAAAGCATTTATAATTAAATCGGAGTATATTTTTGCTTCTATAATAACATATCTAAATTAATATTCAACCACAAACTGTATCTAAAATCAGAATAATATAGAACATATCCGAAACACTTTAAAACAAAATCTTTTGGTTTGCTATTTGTAGAAGACGAGGTTAGTAAATGTCAAAAAAAATTCAAAGCCGAAAAGAAATAAGTGCCGATGAAGTCATTATAGGACCACCAATTTTAACACGATTCGAAAAAGCCCGAATTATAGGAGCTAGAGGCTTGCAAATATCCTTAGGAGCACCAATTCTAATTCGTATTTCTAAAGATATAACTGATCCTATTATAATTGCTGAACGAGAATTGTTTAAGAATGTTTTACCATTAACTATAGCTAGATTGCTACCTGATGGTCAATATCAAAACATACCTTTAAGCTGGCTTATTAAAGCAAAGAAATAGAACAAGCAGCATAACTTCTTCTATTATTTCAATTTATAATAAGCTAATTTTGAAACTCTAAAGTTTCTTTAATTGCAGGAATAAATACTTCCTGATTGTTTTGCAGATCGTTCTTAAGGGAATTTGCAGCAGATTCAAGACCATGAACAAAAACAATCTTTTTACTATCAATAGCATTCAACATTTTTAATAGTTCATTTCTTTGAGCATGTCCAGAAAATTGGAATTGTCTTACTTCAGTCTTTATTTCAACTTCTGCTCCTTTCTTCTTTCCCCAACTAAAAAGATTGACTTTTCTTTCACCATCTAATATCGCTCTACCAATTGTTCCTTCTACTTGGAATCCAGAGATTGCTAGGAGATTTTTTGGATTACCCGCACCATGATTTAAGTAGGAGTGAATTGGTCCTCCTTCTAACATTCCTGAAGTTGAAACAATGATATTTGGTTTGTTTTCGGAAACAATCATTTTCCTATACGTATCTAAATTATCAGCTAAATTCCTACTAACACCAATGAAATTTCTCAGATCAAATGGTACTTCTATTCGGTTATCACTACACCATTCAAGGATTTTCTTTGATACCCAGTATTCATGAAAATATCTTCTATAGACATTATTCATTTTCAGTATCATACCATCAACATAAATATTGAAATTAGTATCTTGAAACTCCTTAGCTAATATAGCTTGTATTTCTTGTCCTCGTCCTAGAGCAAAAGTAGGAGTAATTGTCACTCCACCTCTCTTATATGTCGCTCTTATTGCATCAAGAAAAGATCTGTTCGGAGCTTCTCTATTTGGTAAATCACGTAAACCATTTGTTGATTCTGAAATTATAAAAGAAATTTCTTCGACAGTTGGATATTTATTCGTATCATGATATGGAGTTTCAAAGGTATTAATATCTCCAGTATAGAATATAAGTTGTCCTTTCCAATCTAATAAAATACTTGCAGAACCTAGAATATGTCCTGCATCAAAATAAGTTGCTGAAACACCATCAGCTAAATCGAACTTTTGTTGATAGTAATGACACCTTATTTGGTATAAAGTATCATACATATCATCCTCACTCCAATGTCTTTCCCCTTCTATTTTGAGATGGTCTCTCCATAAAATAGCGCAAATATCCTTTGTTGGATGAGTCATATGTATATCCCCTTTATAACCATCTCTAACCATTCGAGGAATATATCCTGTATGATCAAAATGAGCATGTGAGATAACTATACTTTGTAAATTCTCTGTATGTTCAGTCAATCCTTCTGGGCCTATTGTTGGTTTTTTAGGTCTGATTTTTAATCCACAATCTAAAAGAATTTTCGTGTCTTGGTCTTCTACAAGAATTGCACTTCTACCAATTTCCTTCGCAGCACCAAATATAGTTACTTTGACCAAATATTTTCACAACCGATTTCTATAGCATGCACTGTTTTTCAGACAACATAGCTTTAAATGTGTTCACATAGAATTTGAAGATAAAAAAAGTATTCCTAGTAAGTAACAATTATAAGTTTAGTGATTTTCAATCGGAAAAATTCTCAATTTGATCTGATTGCAGTTTTTACATTAGAAAATTAAAATGAAAGGTTTAATTTATTGGATTTCCCCTAATAATATTAGATAGTCTACAAATCAAATGTAAATAGTTAAAATAGTTAGTAGTCCATGAATAAATTGAGGTATTAGCTTTGAGTGACAAGGAAAAAATTAGTGATGCTTACAAAAAATTTGCTAAAGATCTAGAGGACATTGAGGAAGAAGATAAACAGAAGAAAAAAGAAGTACTTAAAAAAGGTGTTCTTGATCTGGAGCAGAAATACAAGGAAGAAATCAAGGGAACACATGCAGTCGATGCTCGCATAGTAAAACTTCGTAAAGAAGCAGGAATGCCTGAGCTAATCGGCGTTGGTGATAAAGTACAAAGAAGTTCTTTTAAAGACAAAGATAAATTTGATCAATTCTTAGCTAAAGAAGTATTAGAAGTAGGGATTGAAGAAAGTAGGCAATATGGTGGAGTAATTCTCTTTTCCTCATTTTGCAGTCTATTCAAAAATAAAAGACCAAATTGGGACACTACACCTAAAGAAATCAGAAAGGCATTAGAGACTCTTGCAGTCGCAGGATTAATACCAAAATTATACAAGATGAAAAATAAATCTATACTAATAACCTTCAAACCAGCTGAATTAGAAACAGATTTCCTTAGTGTTCTAAATGTTGCTGCTACTACAGGTAAAACAAGTAAACAGGAAATTATGTCTCTACTAGGTTGGCAAAAAGAAAGAGTAGAATTAGTGTTAGTATCAATTCTCGATCAAGAAATCGCCATATATGACAAAAAAGAGGAATTATACCATTTCCCCACTTTAAAGAAATAATTCCTTTTTTTCTTTACTCTTCTCATTTCTTCAAAAAGAATTATAAGTAAAACCTATTTTTCGATTGGCATAGCGTTGTTTATGGTTGTGATTAATTGAAGAGAATTCTAATAGTTGATTATATTGTTGGTGGAGGATTTTCAGAAGAAGATCTTCCAATGGATATATTAGCAGAAGGATATGCTATACTCAGAGCAAGTGTTGAGCAATTTGCTCAATTGGGTTATAAAATATCAACGCTTATTGACCAACGTTTAATGCAACATATAAGAATTTCACCTATTCATGATTTCAAATCTGTTTCTAGTCATGAGGATTTCGTGACTGGGATTAGAGCTTTCTCTGAAGAAGTTGACTATTGTTTAACATTAGCACCTGAATCAAAGGGTATTCTAAAAGATCTAGCATCTATCATGCATAATTCTAAATCAACTTTCCTAGGTAGCAAACCAGAAGCAATTGAAATAGCTGGTGACAAATTAAAAACAATGAATCTAGCAAAGGAATTAGGATTAAACGTTCCTGCAACATTTGCTCCCTCATATAATGAACCCTTTGATAAAATTGTAGATGATGTTAATATTCTTGGTTACCCTTTAATCGTAAAACCAATTGACGGTGTAGGATGTAAGGGTTTAACAAAAGCAACAAATCCAGACGGTCTAAGATTTGGTTTACAAGCTGCACATGCAGTTACTACTATGGAGAATTGTATTGTTCAAGAATTCATTGAAGGTACTCCTATTAGCACAACTTTGCTTGTAAATGGTGAAAGTGTTGTTCCATTATCCATTAATCACCAGAATTTGAGAATTGATTCAA
>JAUVZH010000229.1 GCA_030602675.1 Candidatus Heimdallarchaeota archaeon
CTACGAGAATATCTTCAGGAGCTATAAATTGAACATTTGCTTCTGGTGGTAAGATATAATCGATTTGATTACCAACTAATCCTAAGAGAGATCTAAAAGCAGTAAGGCCCATGTCACCGTTTGTATCTTTGGAACTTGAAAACAAGGTATTCCCAAATATATTATAAATACCAATTCCTAGAACACCGTCATTAAGACCCATGAATTGCCCTAGGTTCGAGCTTAGATCAGATTCACCTGTTATGCTATCTAGCTCTTTATCTAAACTTTCCAATAGTTTGTTCACCTCAGCAATCTCCAAACTAATTATTTGCCATTTACTAGTTTGGATTAGAGACCTTTTAATTAATTGAATATACCAGCATTATCTAGGTATTACATCAAAGACCTTGCAACAATTTAATGATAAGAGTAAATAAGCATTAAAAAACTTCTGGGGATAATTTTTGTCACCAGAAAAAGCATTTTTTGTTTTATAATTTAAGAAAAACTTTTTTTTCACTAAAAGCTTTGTATAATCAATCTTTAGAGGAGATGAGATTGAAGAGAAGAGTTACAATAGCGCTAATTATTACTACGGCTATGTTAATTCAATTTTGTATTTTTGAAAATGTAATCACAGATACTGTAGAGGGACTTGATTATATACCTAAATCATTAGGAGATAAAGGCATATGGATTTTTGATATAACTGGTGGTGGAGGTATCACTTTAGATGGAGATCTTAGTGATTGGCAGACTGAAGGAGTTCCACATGACATCTTCAATGGAGTGGATGTTTACTTAGCATTTGACACAGCAAATGTTTATGTTGCAGCACAATGGTTAGATATGACTGAAGATGACAAAGTCAGTCATTGGAACAAAACTGGAAATGTAAATACTACACATGGTGATTGGGAGCAATTTGGAGGAGAAGATGATGTTTTAACAGTTGGATTCTCTGATGGATCTGATACAGATCTTTGGGTTTGGACAAATTCATTTAGAACTGATTCAGAAGCATATGAAATGGATTTATCTGGTTATGCAGATATGCACACTCTACCTTTTATTAGAAATATTGATGGTTCAGGTACAATACCTATATTCGACAATACAACGATGCCAATAGTCAATCATTTAGCTCTACCAGTGGGAACAATTTATGCTGGTTGGTTTGATGACACACCAACTGGCAGTCAAGCAGATGTAGACGTTGTGAGTGACTATAATAATACTGAAGAATTTTACTATACTATAGAATTTTCAAGACCACTTAATACTGGATATACTGATGATATTGTACTAGACTTTAGTGTCCTTACTGATCTTTCATTTTTTGTTGGTGCTGCAAATAACGATGATGCACAAGATATGATTATTAGTGTTGAAGAATTTTCTTTAGCATCAGGAAATGACCCATCAGAATTTTTCTGGGAATCAATTATGAATCCAGTAACTGAAGCATTTGTAATACAAGGAGCATTTTATGATGATTATGCTAATTATGATTTCCAAATTAGATTATCGGGTTGGGAAAACTCCTATGATGTTGATTACGGGTATGAATTCTGGGATATCCCTGATGTAAATGAATTCACTGGCAATTGGAGTTATCTTTTACTATTTAATGACAAAGATATGCCACTTGGTGACCATAATATTACAATAAGATTCGCTCCTAAGTATGAATCACAGTTGATAGTATATCAAAACGTAACATTTGAGGACATACAAGCTCCAGGTATTATTGGAGTAGTAGATATTGGTGAAAGATATCCTCATGGTGTACCAGTAGATACTGATTATATATCAATCACAATAGGCGCAGTTGACGATTACGGTTACTATATTTCAGGTATTGGCTTTTCTAGAACAACCAATCTTATAGTACAACTATATTATTACAAAGATGATGACATCGCACGAATGGTACCAATGCAGCAATACTCACTAGGAGGATCAACCTTTGATGCAAACATAACGCTTGAATATGACCAATTTGCTGAAAATAACTATACTTATTTTATTCAGGTTTGGGATCCAAGCAATAATAAAGAACAAAGCGACTATTACTGGTTTATAGTTGGGGATTCTTCATCAGAACCAAGTCCAACTCCTACACCTACTAATACTACAGAAATTCCTACAGTAACAATTGGTTATCAATTCATCAGTGTAATATCCTTAGGATTAGTTATATTTTCAATGTTAGCTTTCATTGGTTTCAAAAGAATTAGAAAGAATAAATGAGATTTTCTCATTTCTTTTTTTTATTTGTTTAATCTTAACACATAAATCTGTTTAGTGTTTATTAGTTATACAGGAGAGATTAGAAAATTATTCTATTGTTATTAGTTGGGATCGTGTTTTTAACCTCCCAAAATTGTTTAAGTAATGATAAGTAATTTCAATTTCATTTCTATTGTAGATAGATAAAATCATTACACCAATATTTACTGTCCAAGAAGATCCACCCGAAGCACCTGTAGATGTTCCAGGATTAAGAAGAATATGTTCATCATCAATATGAAACAAAGTTAAATGAGAATGTCCAGTAAAAAGTATTCTAACATTCTTTTCTTTTGCAACTTCTTTCAATTGCTTAACATCTCCTCGTGGATGAATACCAGTTCCATGAAAAACTCCTAATCGTATCCCAGAAACATCAAAAGTTGGGTACATGGGCAAAGGAATCAGATCCATATTTCCACGACAAGCAATCAGATTTTCAGGTTTTATAACATGCTCTTTGAAATATTGAAGAACATTTGGTTGTGTTAAATCACCTGTTAAAACAATATAATCCCATTTCTTACTCCTTAAAATCTCATCAAATTTAGAATGAAGCATAGATGCTCTTGATGGAATATGCAAATCTCCTGCAACGAAAATAGTTATTGTTTTATTAGTCATCTGAGATCACTTGAAGAGAGTAAAATGGTAGGCCCGGGAGGATTCGAACCTCCGTCTACAATTCCAAAGACTGTAAGAATTGACCACTATCCTACGGGCCTAAAAATACATCTAGGCAAAAAAAGACTCTTGGATGCTTTTTAAAAGGATTTCTTTTGGTTTAGTTTAAAAATTCTTCTCTAATCCAAACCTTTACTGATTCCAAGTTCGTCCCAGAATTCTGATGTTTTCTCTTTTTGTATTATTTTCTCTGGGGTTTCTTTCTGTTTTTTTGTAGTTTCTTTCAATTTTCTTCGCAAGTCTCTTAGATTTGGTTTTGTATCTTTCCTCAACCAATTCTCTTTTTCTCTCTGTGGTCTTCTTATTTGTCCTATTGTACTTTGACCAGCAACAACATCATATGGAGGGGTTAAATATGTTGCAGGCCTTTTATGCATACTCATTATTTGCTCGCTTTCAACTCCAGAGATAACGATTGTTATTCGAAGAATATCACCCAATTCATGGTCTACTTTTGTTCCCCAGATTACTTCTGCATCAGGTTGTATTTTTTCTCGTATTATTTCCACAACACTACTTGCTTCCTTCAGAGACATTGTGGATCCACCTGTTACATGGATTAGTGCAGCGGTTCCCAAGTTGTAGTTGATATTCACCAATGGATTCTCAAGTGCTTTTTGGACTGCTTTTACTGCTCTATCTTCACCTTGTGCTTCACCTACTCCACAAACAGTTACACCACCTTTGGTTATAATTGATTTAAGATCTGCAAAATCAACATTGATTAAACCAGGTTGTGAAACTGTTGAGATAATTGAATAAATATAATTAGCAAGAACTTCATCTGCTACGCTAAATGCTTCTTCTATTGGTAAGTCTGGAACAAGCTCTAAAAGCATATCATTTTCAATTATCACAACTGTATCAGAATTCTTCTGTAATGTATCTAGACCTGTAAAAGCCTTTTCTTTTCGAGACCCTTCAATACTAAAAGGAATTGTTACTACACTAATTACAATTGCTCCGGCATCCTTTGCAATTTCAGCAATGATTGGCATTGCTCCTGTGCCTGTTCCTCCGCCTAAGCCACAGGTTAAGAAAATAATATCTGCATCCGAGATGGTTCTTTGTATATCAGAATAAGATTCTTCGGCTGCTGCCTTGCCTAACTCTGGTTTTCCCCCACTACCTAACCCACGAGTAGTTTTTTTTCCAATTAGCAAGGTTGAGTCACATTTTACTGATTCTAAATGTTGAAGGTCTGTGTTTATACAAATACAGAAAGCGTCTTTAATTCCTGTTGACATTAGTCTGTTTATGGTGTTATTTCCCCCACCGCCAACACCGATAACGTAGCAGTTTGTTTTTCCGAGTGGTTTCTTCACTGGTTTGTTCATTGGTTTTCTTTGTTGTTTGCTTACGTATTCTCTCAATGCTGGTTGTTTATTAGCATACTTGTTGTTTAATCCAGAACTTTCCAAAGCAGCAACACCATTTCTCTAATTTTTTATTTACAGCTATTCTTTTTGGACTATTTGTGGATATGATCATAACAATTTTTTCAAACTAATCTTCCACTTACAATAAATAACAGTTTTTTTAAATTCAAAAGTCAATGTGTTATCCTTGTTATATCTTGGTAATACATTAGAAAGAGAAGAAATGTGAAGAAAATTCACATTCTATTTGGAGATTCTATTCCAAGAAGTTCTAAACCGCTTTTAAGAACTAATCCAGTTACATAAGTAAGAGCAAGACGCGCAGTTATCAATTCTTTAGATGAAGCATCCAGTACTCGGTGATTATCATAGAATTTATTGAATAATGTAGCTACATCAAAAAGATAATTGCAAATTAACTCTGGTTTTATTTGCTCTGCTGCTGTTTGAGCTATACTTGATAAATGAGTTAATGCTAAAATCAGTAACCACTCTTCCTCTTCTTGTAAAGCCATTAGTGAATTGGAATTTTCTTTTTTCCATTTGAAATCAGTTTTTGCTAAAATGTTTTGTGAACGAGCAAAAGCATATTGGATAAATGGCGATGTATTATTATTTAATGAAACTACTTCTTGAGGATCGAAGATTAATTGCTTCATCAATCCAACTGCTATTATAGAATATTTAATAGCTCCAACTGCTACAATCTTTGCTATTTCCTCTTTTTCTTTTGAAGGATAATCGCGATCTTTCAAGAATGAATCCAAAACAGCTTGTTTTGTTAATTCAAATAATTCCAAGGGAGTTATATATTGTAGTCTTCGAGCACTCATTCTTGTAAGTGCTCCCCGTAGTTCAATGTATTCATATTTTAGATGCCAGATTTTGTCTGCAATATCTGGTCTACCAACAGCACGAACAGCTAGATTTAGTTGTTTTTGAGTG
>JAUVZH010000330.1 GCA_030602675.1 Candidatus Heimdallarchaeota archaeon
CAGCAATATGTGATGAAATTAATAGTCGCTCTGAGTTTTTAACAGCATATGCTGGCGAACCATATGAGGATCATGGAAGATTTCAATCATTATTTGAATATGCTAGCATGATGGGTGAACTACTAGATATGGATGTTGTGAACGTTCCAACCTTTGATTGGGGACAAGCAGCTAGTACTTCAATAAGGATGGCAGGAAGAATAACAGGTCGCAAAGAAATTCTAATTGCAAAAAGTATTTCCCCAGATAGACTCGCAATAATTCAAAATTACTGTAAGCCTGTTGTTGAAGTTAAACTAATTGATTATGATAAGAAGACTGGTGAACTAGATCTTGATGTTCTGAAAGCTAAGATATCATCAAAAACAGCTGGAATATACTTTGAAAATCCATCTCATCTTGGCTGCATAGAAAGTCAAGGTAAAACAATTTCAGAAATTGCACACAAACATGGAGCATTAAGCATTGTAGGAACTGATCCAATAAACTTGGGCATTCTCACACCTCCAAGCAATTATGGTGCAGATATTGTTTGTGGTGATGTACAGTCACTGGGTGTACATATGCAATATGGCGGTGGTCTCGCTGGTTTTATCGCTACAAGAGATGAAGAGAAATACGTAATGGAATATCCATCACGACTTTTTGGTATTACTTCAACTATTGTAGAAGGTGAACATGGATTTGGCGATGTAACTTATGATAGAACATCCTTCCATGATCGAGTAGAAGGAAAAGAGTTCATTGGTACTTGTTCGGCTCTTTGGGGTATAACTGCTGGGGTATATTTAGCATTAGCAGGACCTCAAGGAATGCAAGAGTTAGGGCAATTGATTTTACAAAAATCGCAATATACTATGAAGAAAATATCAGAGATTAAGGGAGTGAAAATACCATTCATGGAATCCCCACATTTCAAAGAGTTTGTAGTAGATTTCAGTGCAACTGGTAAAACTGTAAAAGAAGTGAACAAATCTTTACTGAAGAAAGGCATTTTTGGAGGTAAAGATATTTCTGCTGAATTTCCTGAACTAGGGAATTGTGCTATCTATTGTGTAACAGAAATACACACGATGGAAGATATTGACAAATTGGTTCAAGCGTTGGTTGAATGTTTGAAATGAAGAGAATCAAAACAAAAAGGATGAATTTACAATGACAAGAAAAATAAAAGTAAGAAATTTTCATCAAGCTAAATGGGATGAACCAATTATTTTTGAATTAAGCAATAAGGGTGAACGAGGGATACTATTTCCAGAGATTGAAGAGGAGATAGAAGCCGAAGTTGGCGATGGATTATCTAAATTACCAAAAAACATGATAAGAAAGCAACCTCCCCAATTGCCAGAGCTATCCCAAATGCAGGTGCTAAAACATTATCTTCGAATGTCGCAACAAACTCTTGGTGCCGATCTAAATGTAGACATTGGGCAAGGAACTTGCACTATGAAATATAGTCCAAAAATCAATGAAAAATTAGCTTCTTCTCCCAAACTTACGGAGCTACATCCAGCGCAAGATGAAAGTACAGTTCAAGGAATTCTAGAGATTATCTATAAACTAGACTTGTTTCTCAGAGAAATCTCAGGATTAGATAAATTTACATTCCAACCTGGTGGAGGAGGACAGGCTATCTTTACTATGGTTTCTATAATTGAAGCATTCCATGCTGCTAATAATGAAGCTGAACAACGAGACGAAATAATCTCTACAATGTTTTCCCATCCTTCTGATGCTGCAGCTCCTACTGTTAAGGGGTATAAAGTTATCAATATTTATCCAAATGAAGATGGATTGCCAGATGTTGAAGCATTAAAGAAAGCTGTATCGGAACGTACTGCTGGATTATTAATAACCAACCCAGAAGATACTGGCATCTATAATCCTAAAATTAAGGAGTTCACTGAAATTGTTCACAAAGCAGGTGGTATTTGTGGGTATGACCAAGCTAATGCTAATGGTATTATTGGAATAACAAGAGCAAAAGAAGCAGGTTTTGATATGTGTTTCTTTAATCTTCACAAAACCTTTTCTTCGCCACATGGTTGCGGTGGTCCTGCTACAGGAGCATTAGGTGTAACTAAGGAATTTATAGAATATCTTCCAGTTCCTCTAGTAGAATTTCAAAAAGAGAAATATTATTTCAATTATGATCTTCCCAAAAGCATTGGCAAGGTTAGAGCTTTCTATGGAGTTATTCCAGCTATTGTGAAAGCATATTCATGGATAATGAGCCTAGGAAGTGAGGGATTGAAAGAAGTTGCTCACATAGCTGTTCTCAACAACAATTATCTTCTTAAGAAAGTGTTAGAAATTCCTGGAGCTAGTGCACCATATGCGAAAGGTAGACACAGAATAGAACAAGTACGTTATAGTTGGGAAGATCTTTACAAGGATACAGGAATAACAACAGATGATGTTACCAATCGAATGGTTGATTTCGGATTTCACATGTGGTCCTCGCATCATCCCTTTATTGTCCCGCAACCATTTACTCTTGAACCAACTGAATCTTACTCGAAAGCTGAAATCGATGAATACATAGCAGGATTAAAGAAAGTGGCTAAAGAAGCGTATGAAAACCCAGAGATAGTTAAAAACGCCCCCCATCGAAGTGTTGTTCACAAAATAGACCATGAGCCGTTAGATGATCCTGATAGATGGGCTATAACTTGGAGAGCTTACTTAAAGAAAAACAAAAAGATGATCTGATTTGAAGAAAGTAGGTCTAATTGTAAATCCCATTGCTGGCATGGGTGGTAAAGTTGGTCTTAAAGGAACAGATGGCTTAGAAATTATTGAGAAAGCCAAATCCCTCGGAGCAAAACCGGAAACACCCAAACGAACAATGGAAGCATTGAATAGACTTACCTTCCTCAATAATGAGATTGAGTTAATAACATACCCAAGCGATATGGGAGAAAAGGTAGCAAAAGAATGTGGTTTTAATCCGAAAATTATTGGTTCAATAATAGAGGGAAAAACAACTGCTATTGATACACAACAAGCAGCTAAGGATTTAAGCGCTCTAAAAGTTGATCTTTTATTTTTTGCTGGTGGGGATGGTACAGCTAGAGACATCTACAATGCTATTAAGGATGATTTAGTTGTTCTAGGAATTCCAACAGGTGTAAAAATTCAATCTGCTGTCTATGCTTCTAATCCAATGAGAGCTGGAGATCTAGCTGCTTTGTATTTACAAGGCAAGGTTAAGGAAATAAAAGAAGCAGAAGTTATGGACATAGATGAAGAAGCTTTTAGAGAGGGATTTATTTCAGCAAAGCTTTATGGTTACCTAAAAATACCCTATGAAAAACAGCATGTTCAGGGGATGAAAGCTGGTAGTTCAGTAAGTGAACAGTTTGCTCAAGAAACAATTGCCTACGATGTAGTAGAAAATATGGTTGATGATTATTACTATATTATTGGTCCAGGAACAACCACAAGACCAATTATGGAGAAATTAGGTTTAGATTACACATTACTAGGTGTAGATCTCATTTATAGAAAGAAGCTAATAGATAGGGACTTGAGTGAAAAGAAAATACTTGAACACATAAAGGGAAAGAAAGCTAAAATAATCGTCACCCCCATTGGAGGACAAGGCTACTTATTTGGAAGAGGTAATCAACAAATAAGTCCAGAAGTAATTAGGAAGGTTGGAAATGACAATATACTTGTAGTGGCAACAAAACAGAAAATTAATTCACTGAATGGTCGACCGTTTTTAGTTGATTCTGGAGATAATAAAATAAATCAAATGCTATGTGGGTATGTTAAAGTAACAACAGGTTATCGTGAAAGTGTAATTTATAAAATTGTTTTTTAAGATTAGCAATCAAAAGGAATGATAGAAAATTAGGATTAGGTACAATAAAAAAGCAAGAATAAAGTTAAACAGATAATTTTCCCAACAAACTTAACCCACTCATGTTGGGAGTTTGTCAGGATTTATCTGCCAGCCATTAGCATATACTTC
>JAUVZH010000113.1 GCA_030602675.1 Candidatus Heimdallarchaeota archaeon
CTCCCAAATCTTCACAGCAGCGAAGCATTTCGGTAACATAATGTTCTCGGTCGATATCCTCCACGTATTTTGGATGCCTAGCTCGATCATAAACAAGTCCTTCTCCGGCAATGATTGCCCATGGGAACTTGTCGTAGTCCATCCATTCTTTCTCTGCTTGTAGCTGCTCCCGTCGAGCGAAATCGACAAAAGCTTGGACTGCAGGTGCTTTTGCTTTGTAATCTTTAGGTGGGCGACGAATAGGTGAGAGAATTACCACTTTAGGAAGCAATTCTTCTGTGGACATTTGAAGTACTTTTACACCAAGTGCTTTCAAAAATTGTCGTGCAGTTTGAAACTCAGTCTCACCATCTCGAGAGTTTTTTGGATGCCGAAGCAAAATGTCCAACACTTTTCTTTGAGCGATTCTTGCAAGAGGGGACCAATCAGAACGAACAGCTTCAAACCCCTTGACCTTGAAATCATCAGTAAGAAGGCTGACATAGCTGTAGGCTTTCTTTCTATCTGGTTTAAAGATAACTCGATAAGTGATGTCTTCAAACTTTAACTCGAGAGGATTTGGAAGTTTGCTATTGAGCTCTTTAATAATCGAATTAACAGTGCGCATTAGCTTGCTAATGAGCCGTTCCTTTTTCTCAAGATTGGTTTCAGCGTAAATCTCATTGAAAATAGATTCATCTAGGATTTTGATAAAAGTAGAGTCAGTATCTCCATAAATCAACTCACAAGGGGTGATTCTCTTGGAAACACCTTCAAGGCTCTCTTCGATGCCCAAAAGGTATGTTCTAGCGCTATCAGTAATAGCCGATGCCAATGTCTGAGTATAGAAGCGACTGCGAATGTAAAAATGAGCCCCATACATAGAATTCGCTACTATTTTCATTGAGTTTTGCTCTCTCTCAAGAACCCCAATTGTATCTTGGATTTTTCTTTTTTCATCTTGATTGTCTGTTGCTTCTAGTAGTTTCGTTAGTCGATTTATTTCATCCTTCTTGTGGATTCTTTTACTAATCAATGTCTCTTCCATAATTGATAGACACGAACGTGATTGCTTATCAAAGAGTTTCTTTGGATCGCCATAGTCACTTGCTTCTATCCACTGCTTCAAAGTCTCTCCGCCTACATTATGAGCAATCATAACACTCGGATACATTGATCTGAAATCAGCAATCAAAACTCCTGTGTGAAGAGATCCTTTTGGGTATAGTACCGTTCCTCCTTCATGGGGATGCATTTCGCGAATTATTCTATTCTTTTCGACTTGTTTAGGATCTGGACGATTTGGTATCAAAATCCCCTTTCTGCGCATGTAGCGCATCAGTTCAAATTCTCCGTTCAAACGCTCTGTGCAGCTATTGCTTTCTGCAGTTGGAAAACCTGTTACTCGCAATGTTTCAATCCAACCAGTCATCCCAAGTTTCCAATAAAGATCAAAAATGAGTTTACAGTCGTAAAAGCATTGTTTTGCTAGCAAACTTAAGCTTTCTTTTTCTCCATGAAATATCCCTCTCTTCCAAAGACTCCAAACTGCTACGTCTGCATTTGCTTCTCCAAGTCCTGTTGAATGTGAGATGAAATCATATTTGCTGTCTTGCTTGATCCCAAATTTCCCTCTATCGAGAACCTCTTCTGAAATATCGTACAACCCTTTTTTGCCAGAAGCTGGATGAATGCCCCATGTTCTCAAAGCAAGGTCGAAAGACATTCTTCCTTTCATTCGATAAGATAATAACCGTCTGGAGAAGTAGCTTGGTTCGTCCCTAAATAACGATAACAAGAAAGAAGGAATTCCCAAGACATTCATCCGATGGTAAAGATATGGTAAATCAAAGCTGTCTCCCTGAAAGGTACATAAGATATCTGGTTGAACCTCTTGAAGAAAGCAGATGAACTCCATTAGGATCCTTTTTTCGCCCTCTTCTGAATCTTCTTGTAGTAAAAACAATTTACCGTTTTCTGGTTTAGCGCTTGTGCCCCAAATAGCACTTATAGCAATGATTGGCCTATTCTTCTTTCGTAATAATTCTTGAATAGTTTCATTATCTCGAGCAATCTTTACATTGATAGCCATAACCTTTAGTGGGTAGAACAATACAGGAGTAGTAATTTCTGAGTCTGATACCGTGTAGATATCTTCGAAATTTGCTTCGAGATAAAGTTCTTTCTCCTTTCGTTCAACTTTAGAGGTCTTTACTGCTATCACATTCAAGCATTTGATATTATTATCAATTAAAAATCGTTTAAGATAAGGAATGTCAGTTTCAAACGTCTCGAGCCCCAGCTTCTCTAATTCTCTTCCAATGGAAGTAATCTCTCGAGGGTTTGTTCCATACAACTTGATGAGTTTCAATCTTTCACCAGCCCCGAAGTATCGTCTTAGAGTGACTTCTTCCATTCCTTTCTGCCAACGGCTGATTAGTGGGTCATTTTGTGTGACAAACTCAATATCTTTATTCTTCTTCACATAGAGATAGGG
Organism: Candidatus Heimdallarchaeota archaeon; assembly: GCA_030602675.1. GTDB lineage: Archaea > Asgardarchaeota > Heimdallarchaeia > JABLTI01 > JABLTI01 > JABLTI01. The sequence continues at coordinate 2,477 of JAUVZH010000113.1, forward strand.
CATAAAGCCTCGAACCTTTACAAGAACTTGAGCATCTTTTGTTTTGCCGTACAGTATAATCACAGGTAGCTGGCCCTCTTCTTCTGGCATCTTGTAATCAAGGTCAGTTAGTAAGAACCTAACCTCTTGTTTTTGGCTCACGGTCTCCGTGGTCTCCGGTTAAATTGCTCCTTTCTCCAGATTCGAGTGGTGTTAACACAATCCTCAGTTCAATTTCGAAGAACATACAATCTACTTTCTAATAAATAAAAGACTCAAAGTGAGAGATAACTGTTAGTATTTTTGTCGATAGAAATGCATGGAATACTTTAATTCTGTGGAAGAATTTTTCGAAAAATCAGCTGTTCAGAACAATTTCTGCTGTTTATATTTTTCATGGAACTCTTCGATGCATTTTTCTCCCTTGTTACTGGGACTGTTTACATAGAGATCAACTGGATATGCTTCCATTACCTTAGCGTTGTAAGGCTTGAGTATAGCTAGTGCTTCATCTAAGTTCTGTTTAGAGGTATCCAACCAAGTATCAAATTTCTTAGGTTCGATAATAACGGGCATGCGTTTATGAATTGGTTTAACAACTTCATTTGGTTCGGTTGTTAAAATAGAACAAGATTCAATTTTGTCTCCATCAAGATTTTTCCAAATATCCCAGATGCCTGCTAAAGCAAAGGGTTTTTTGTCTTTCATATGAATGAAATAGGGCTGTTTGGGTCCTTCACTCTTTTTCTGCCATTCATAGAAACCATCTGCTGGAATTAAGCAACGACGTTGTTTAAATGATGCTTTGAAGGTTGGTTTTTCAGTAACTGTTTCAGATCTAGCGTTAATTGGACCACTCTTAGGTTCTTTTGCCCAGAAAGGAATCAATCCCCATCTTAAAGGGGCAACCTCCTTTTGAAAACTTCCTGTAGAAGCGCTTCTTACTTGTTCATCTCTCATAATAATTCCTCTCACAGCGTAAATATCTTGACCGGGAGCAATGTTATACTGTGGAGGTAGATCAGCAAATTCATCTAATTGAAAGAGCATTCTAAAAACATGGGCTGGTGAAAACCTAGCAAATCTTCCACACAAGGGATATCAACTCATGAAATACTGTAGTAAAATTATAGCTATTCTAATTCATAACTTTATCATTGTAATTTATAAAGTTGCGAATTTAAGGATAGCAAATTGTACTATTCTAAGTTGGATATTTTCTTTTATCAACTAATCTTCTTCTTTTAGCATTATTGGGCAATTTGTCTATGAAAATAATTTCTGGTTTATTAACAGTCTTCGTAGTTTCAATATCAATTTTTAGTGAATCAAGTGAGTAGAATTTTTCAAGGATTTTAGCTTTAAGCTTCTCTGATGGGTTTTTTGCAGAAATATATGTTTTTAATGAATCTCTATCATTTTCACTAACAACTTCAATCCAGTAGTCTTTAATTTCATCAACTGAATCAAATAGCTTATCGAAAACTATCGGGTAATATTTCTCTGCTGCTCCAATTACTACCCTATCATCTGCTCTCCCTTTAAGCTGATCAATGCGAGGAAGCTTTAAACCACAATCACATTCACCATCAATTATTCTTGTAATATCACCAGTACGATATCTAATCAAAGGCATAGCTTCTCTTCGTAGAGAAGTCAAAACTAGCTCACCATATTCCTCCTTTTCAACTGGTTCAGTAGTTTTTGGATCAATTATTTCATGGATAACATTTGGGAAGATATGATAACCATTATGGTATTTACATTCAGAACCAATACCCCCACCAAATTCATTTAACCCATAGTTCATAAAAACTTCACCCCCGAGCTTTTCTTCAATGACTTTTCTTCGGTGCTCAGGTAATCCTTCACCACCAACAAGTATAGCTTTCATATTTTCCTTTACTTTTGTTGAAAGATCCATCTCTCTTGATAGATTATAAACATAAGAAGGAGTGCCAAAAATAACATTAGTACCAAATTTTTCAATATACTCTTCTTGAACTTGAAAACTAACATAGTTACCTGTTGGAATAGTAATTATCCCTACTGATCTAAGAGCACTTAGTATGTATTCAGCTAATTGCCATACACCAAATGAATAAACAATTTGAGCAATGTCCTTCTTCTCTATACCACAATTGATGAAACCCAAAGTGTAACTATAATTAATTAAATTAAGGTCTCTTTTTGTATTGTAGATAGTTTTTTTACCACCAGTTGTGCCATAGGTGAAATGCAATCCTGCAACTTCGGATTTAGGTACCGCAAGGAATTGTTCTGAATTAACTGATACTTCTGCTGAAGTTGTAAAAGGTAATTTAGGAATAATTGATAATGCATTCTTGTAGTTGATCCCTTTAATGAGTTCTGGGATTTTATCTCGATAATAGGGAGAATTTTCAGCACTATGTTTGAGTCCAGTTATGATGTTGAATTTCTTAAGAGCATTAATTGTACGCCAATTAACATTAGCTAGTTGTTTTTTCACCTTCTCAAGGTTAATGTCTGAAAGCTCTTTTCTAATTTTCTTAATTCTTTGTCTTATTATAAAGGATTTAATGTTATCAAGCATCACTTTATTGAACACCAACATATATAACGAAGTTAACATATTTTTACGGTAAGCTATTTTTTATATACTCAACCATAGTTCATATAACGGTAATATAATTTAAGGATGTTGAAATGTTTGTCCCAATACCAAGAACTCTATAATGCTCATGAGAAACGTATTGATGATTCTGATTTATTACAAAAAGCCTACAAATCAGCACTCTATCATAAGAAGTGGAAGAAAACAGGTGTTGATGTATCGAAATTAAAGGGCTATAAGGGACTTAGGTCATTACCATTCATAAGTGCAGAGGATTTAAGAGTTACTTGGGAAAACAATACAGTTGAAGACATAATCTTAACAGAAAAAGTTGGTTTATGGTATACAACATCTGGGTCAATGGGTAATAAAAAATGGATACCTTGGACATTTAATGATTATAAGATATCTGGTCAAGCATTAGCTAAAACACTTATAAAATTCGTTTCAGCTAAAGCAAGAATTCTAACTATAGTCCTTCCTCCCCCTTTTATTTCTGGAGTAGCTCCGTTTAAAATACTGCAAAATACCGGTGACTTAGGTTATCCTATAGAGGTTTTAGCTTTTTCACCTGAATATGTTCAAGACGGTTTTGGTTTGTTGATGAAACGAAAACCTACTGTTATATTAGGAACACCATCTCTTACACTAAGAATGGCAGAAGAAATAGCTATAAACACTCCAATAATATTGAAAAGACAAGCTGAAATGCAAAAAAGCGCTAAACTTAGAATAGCTTCAATTGCTACAAAAATAAAGAAAATTTATCCTAAAAACATCTTCAAAGACATGACTCATGGATTCTTTGGAGGAGAATCATTGGATCCTTTCAGAAAAGCAATTGAAGATAAATGGGGTCTTGAAGCATTTGATGTATTTGCTTTCACAGAAGGTTTTAGTGGTGGTTATGAATGCACAGAACATAATGGTATGCACTTTCCAAATGATAATGCAATAATGGAAATTATTCCAGAAAAAGAATTGGAAAAAGAAGCTAATGATCCCAAATATATCCCTGAAGCTGTTCTTTTTTCAGAAGCAGAAAAGGGATTGATTGGAGAAATGGTAATAACTGACTTTAAAGAAGCACTACCAATGATTCGTTATCGTGTAAGGGATTCAATAAAGATAATCTCATCAGATGAATGTAGTTGTGGAGAAGACAGCCCTAAAGTAAAGATCATTGGAAGAACTGATAGTGTAATTAATCTGGGAATTATCAGGCTTTCAGCAATAATTTTCGATCAATTGTTGCGAAAAGAATTCAATTCCGGAAAAGTTCATCTATGGGAAGTTCTTGTCACAAGAGAAAACTTCAGACCAAAAATCATTTTATCAATCGAACCTGAACATGTAAAAAATGAAGAAGAATTCAAAAAAGATCTTTATGATTCGCTTTATAGTTTTGATCTCTTCCAACGAGGTCTTGATAATGATTTATTTATTATCGATGAGATTAAATTAGTAAATAAATTAAAATTAGAAATTTATGGACAAGGAAAAAGTAGAACTGTAAGGTATCATCCTGATTTCTATAAAGAAGTAAAAATCTAGAATTGAATCATAAAATCATTAATTTTTGTAAATTCTAAATTTACAATACTGATCACCAACAGCATGGCAGTTGATCTCTCTTGCTGAAATGCCTGAATCGTTATATGCTCCTTCAATAAATCCTGCAACGAAATCACAATCATGTTCTTCTGTTTCTCTTCCTCTACAGAAAGGACAAATTTGAAGAGTTACAACATTTTCATCTAAAGAACAAACACTGATTTTCTTAAGTAACTTCATGAGTGATTTATCATTCACTTTCTTTTTGATTTTCTTTTGAGCAACATCCTTACCAACTTCTTTTCCTAATCTGAACATGGTATAATGCATTAAATCAGCAGGTAACTTCCTTTGAAATTCTCTGGTTAGCTTGATAGTTGCTTCTGGGAAATTAACAACCAGTTCTTCAGAAAAGTCACTTAATTTCTCTATAGCATCTAATTCAATACTAGGGGGTATGTTCGCTAACAGATGAGGATTTTTCTCAGCTATTTTCTCACACTTAGTAATTATCTTTTTTACTTTTTCAGAAAAGGGGAAGAACAAATCTCTTCTAACAGTACCATCATAGTCTTTAAGCTCATCTTTATATTCCCTTACAAATTCTCTGTAAAGAATTGCTACTACATGTTCAGCTATTGTTTCATCATCATCTGACGATATTCTTGCTACTGTAATGAAATCTTTCATAACCTCATAAACGTAAATCTGATCTTCGATTTCAATTTTGGATAAATGACCAGATCCAAGCTCAGAAGCAAAAGCAACTATTGCACTGGAAAAACCTGCAAAAAGATCAGTTGGCATTTGAATAATATATAAATTCTCTTCTAGTGTGATATGGAATAAAGTTAATCCATCTCTTCTCAGAATAAAGAATTCATCTATCATTCTTATCATCTCAACTTTAGGTTTAAAATATAAGAAGTTGTTAAAAGGATTTTCTATCTACCTTTTAACACTTAATATTCAACGACTTCTTCAGAACTTGGTTTCTTAATATCTTCTCCAAATAATCTTGCTGAAAACAGAAAGAATCTGAAGAATCCTATAACCAAGACTGCTGC
>JAUVZH010000339.1 GCA_030602675.1 Candidatus Heimdallarchaeota archaeon
AGTTCCAATTCGGATTTTTTCATCAGAATTTAATGATTCTTTATCTACAAATATAAAACGAGATTTACCACCTAAAGGTCCAACAAATGGTTCTTTTATTAGAACAGATAATTTTTCGAATACCTTTGTATCTATGTTATCTTTTTTGTATGTTCTTCTAGAAACTCTAGACTCAATTATCTCTTCAATTGACTTACTAAATTTCAAATCAAAATGCACCGTTATTAAAAAAAGAATAAGATATGGATAAAAAAATATCCATTTATCGTTTAATATCGCTCATCAGCTTCTTCTTCGATATCATCAAGATGCTGGAAAAGCTTTCTTCTCTTAGCATCTTTTTTCTCTTCTGAAATCAAAATACCCTCTTGTGGTGGGGGTGGTGTTATCTCTGGAATTGGTAATTGTACCGATTTAACCATAGCATAAATGCTTGCAGCCATTAGTAGTGGGAAATAAACAACTGCATAATAGAAACCATATTCTAATTCCAAAAGTGGGTCAAAGGATTGGTTATTCAAGAATCGAAAGAAAAGAAAAGTACCTATGAAACCAAGTGCTGAACTTAAAAACATGAAAGCACCACTGATTCTTTGAAGCGTAAAACTTCTCCACTTATTCCTGCCTGTAAAAAAAATTGAAGCAAAAATGACTACAAGTCCTGTTAAAACGAGAATGAGTATTTCAATTTTGTAATCCGGAAGAGTCCACCATCCGCCACCTTCATCAGAATCCTCATCAAGGCGATCATATGTATGCCATAAACCAGCAAACCATACATCTGTTCTCCATGTAATGTCTTCCTCATCAGTATATTCACTATGAGCAAATGGAAAAGCAATAATACAGAAATTAGATAGAACAATAATTGAAAATAATATAATCAAATATGTTCTATCCCTAAATCTCTCTACAGATACTGTCAATTGTTAAGTTCCTCTCTAATAAGTATAATTAGTTTGTTAATCTTATAAACATAAGGAAATAAATATACTTTGATTATAAAAAAGGAAAAAATAGAGAGGTTTTGAGCTTGGATCTCAAAACCTCTAGCGACTGATGTGGGATACTCAAGGAGTTATGTATGTATCAAGCATAACTTATTTGACCATCAATTAGATGTAACAGAAGATCTGTTTTCTCCCAGACAAGTGGATCATGAGAAACGACTACTACTGTTACGCCAGTATTTTGGTTCAATTCTCTTAATATTGCCAGAATTTCATCACCAGTTTTTGTATCGAGGTTACCAGTCGGTTCATCTGCAAAAATGATTGTTGGACTATTAATTAGCGCTCTAGCAATCGTAACCCTTTGTTTTTCACCACCACTTAATTCCTTAGGTTTGTGATCAGCTCTGTCTCTTAAACCAACTTGTTCAAGTATGTTCATAGCTTTTTCTCGATCAGCTTTACTAATACCATCTGGTATCAAAGGTAGGAGAACATTCTCCAAAGCTGATAATGTAGGAATTAAAAGGAATTCCTGAAAGATGAAACCAATCTTATTCTTACGGATTTCTGATAATTCACGTTCTGATAAACTTGTGATATCTACTCCATCAAGGATAGCTTTTCCAGCAGATGCTGAATCCATGCAACCGAGGATATTCAAGAGGGAACTTTTGCCAGAACCACTAGGTCCTGCAATAGCAATCATTTTCCCTGTCTCAATACCGAAGGAAACATTGTTCAATGCAGTTACCATGGAAGGCTCACCTTCATTGTAAATTTTGTAAAGTCCATATGTTTTTATGATGAAATTGTTTGAATTATCAAGCTCTTCTTTTTCTGAATTGTGTATTCGATCTACCATTTTTACATTCCTCCTAAGTTGCTCTTAATACCTCCATTGGTTTAATATTTGCAGCTCGGATACCAGGGATTAAACCACCAGCTAATCCTAACCCTAATCCATAGGCTAGCACTTTAAGTACTATCTGCCAAGTTATAGTTACAAACGTTTGTCCAGCTCCTAATTGAACAATGAAAATTAGTCCTGCACCTAAACCGAATCCAACTAGTGCACCTAATATGCCAATTGTAATTGATTCCAAAATTATATCTAAAAAGATTGATGAGTTCTTCCAACCTGTGGCCTTCATTATAGCGAATTCTTTCATTCTTTCACTTACACCCATCAATTGAGCAACTACGATTGCCATACCACCAGCAACAATTACTATGACCGTAAGTATGGTTTGGAAAGTTTGGAAATTTGCCATGATATCACCCATACCTTCAATTTCTGCACCTAGTGAAGTGACATCCAATTTTGGTTCTAATGCTTCTAATTCTTCAACATAACTCTTTGTTTCTTCTACACTTTCACTATCAAATCGTACTTTGGCAACATTATAACCTGTTTGTTCAAAGGGTAAGGTCATAGAGTTAATTTGTAAAGAAGTATTTACAGACATAATAAAAGAGGGTTCAAGAACACGTGTCATATCCTCACCTGTATCAAATACTCCTACAATTTTAATAGGGACAGTATAAGTGTAATTGATCATCAGGTCAAAAGATTTGCCAAATTCAAAAACTTCTGAACCAGCTTCTAAAATGTAGTCAGCAATGATTATTTCGAAATCATTTTCAAATATACGTCCTTCAGTTAATTTAGTTGTAAGACCTTCAAATAAAGCATCTTCATCTAGATTTACACCTCGAGCACCAAGAGCCATAACACTCATGCCTGATCCCGGCGGTGCCATACCAACTTGTATTGTGACGTTATCTGCAAATTGTACAAAATTTGATACTACTACTTCTGCACAAACTGCTAGAATTTTATCACTTGACTCAATTGTTTTTATAATATCTGAAATATTGGTTGGTAGTTGTGATAAAGTGATCATAGTATTATATTCTGTTATCTCAACGTCACCTACAGTCGCTGCAACTGTCTCACCTAATATGTTATCAAAACCTGCTGATGCTGATGAAAGCGCTACCATCAATGCAATACCTATAGCAATTCCTGTAATAGAGAGTGCTGCGACTAGCTTCTTTCTAAAAGCATTCTTTAATGCGAAACGAATCGTCTGGAAAACCATTTTTCATTACCATTTTTATCTATCTTTTATGTTATTATTAAACATCAATTTTGTTGTTACTAGTATAAACAAATCACAATCTTTATATAAACATTTGCAATTAACCTAAAATGATAGTAATGACAGACGAACCTTCAAAACTAAAAAAAGATCAAAGAAGAGAATCTATTCTTAATAGTGCAATCAAGGTCATGTCAGAGAAAGGGTTCGAAGCAACTACGATGAGAGAGATAGCAAAAGAAGAAGGAATTTCTGAAACACTACTTTATCGTTTTTTCAAGAATAAGCTAGAAGTGTTATTTGGTATTATGCAATCTAAAATGATTGAAACTATGCATTCCTTTGAGGAATTTGTTGAGACTACAAAAGTGATGATACCTGATCCTAGAACGTCTCTCCCTTTAATATGTAAATTAATGAAAAACAAATTCAAAGAAAATAAAGAGCTAATTACATTACTATCTAAAGAACGTCATAAATTACGAGAGCATTTTAAAGAAATGAGAATGAGTACACATCATGAAGGAATGCCTCGATTTGGAAAAATAATTATGGAAAAAATGAAGGGCTTACAAATCGAAGACGCATTAGTTGAATACTTTGATAGATGTAAAAAAGCGGGTAATCTTAAAGAAGAATTAAACACCAAATCTGTTACGAAAATATTCTTAAATTTAATTTTCTCCCCTTTTCCACTTTTACCTATGATGAATCCAATGAAACAATTTCCTGATGAATCTATGATAGATGATTTATTAGAAACACAAATACAGATTTTTCTATATGGAATATTGCCCGATGAGAAAAAATAAGGTAATTATAG
>JAUVZH010000063.1 GCA_030602675.1 Candidatus Heimdallarchaeota archaeon
CTGATGACATGTTTAAGCTCAATTCTGCAGGCAATGGTTGCCTAAATGTACTACTGGTTAGCCCTATTGGAGTAAAAATTTCATCTTCAATATACTGCTCAAATGGTTTTCCAGACATTTCTTGTACGATATATCCTACTAATGTAAAACCATAATTTGAGTATGAAGTAATAACTCCAGGCGGATGCACTCTATCCGGAAGTATCTCGATAACAAATTCATCCAGAGATGGTAAAACAGATGGGGATGATAATATTGATGGATAAGTTTTTTCTTCAAAACCAGCTGTATGCGTTAAAAGATGTCTCAAAGTAATAGGGTCGGAATAGGTATCAGGTATTTTAAAAGCTGTCAAATAATTATTGACATTTGTATCAAGATCGAGAATTCCATCTTCCACTAACTGTAATACTGCTACTGCAGTAAAAGTTTTGGAGATAGAACCAATTCGAAACAAAGTTTGATTAGCTACAACTGGTTCAGCAACAGGTAGTAATGTCCTATTTCCATAACCTTTGGCTAATAATAATTCATCATCTTTAACAAAAGAAATTGTCATTCCAACAATATTGTATTGATTTAATTGATCTGGAATATAATCATCAAGATAAAGCTCTAATTCAGTTTGATTCGAAATAGCTAATTTAGACAATGAATTCTTATCATTTCTAAATAAATCAGTTATTCTTGAAGTATCATAATCGTAGAATGAATTATTCTGTGATACTATACCACTGTTAGAAACATTGTTAATAATAATCATAGTAGTTCCTATGATCATGAACACTAATACGATGTTTATTTTCTTGGCTGACAAATAAAACACAACTTTTCCTGTAAATAGATTATATTATTTATTTAGTTATAAAAACGAATGTAAATTCAGAAGCTAATATTTTTTTACAACTGTTAAATACCTCATTGTTTCCTTGTATCCGAGATTTTTATAGAGATTATATGCAGCAACATTATCAACAGTAACATCTAAAATCATTTGATCAACACCAGCTTTTTTACAATTTTCATGTGCTTTCAACATGAGATATTTTCCCAAACCTTTTCTACGATGTTCAGGTAAAAGTGCAATTGCCCAAATATAGGAATTTGTATCAGAAAAATTGACAACAATATTAACACCTACAATTTTATCATTTTTAAGCATAATTGGATTGTCAGTTCTAAGTCGATCAATATTTTTATTGCTTCTAAAGAAAAATTTCCTCAAAATATCCAAGTTTGAGAATTGTGGAAAAATTTCTCCATCTAAATGGTTTTTATTTGCATCAACAATAATTTGCAATTCTTCATCCAATTTATCAAGTGTAAAATAATTAAGCTCATAATCAGGATACAATGTAAATTCAGGAATTTTGTTTTCTTTTAAATCATAGACCATTTTTACTCTGGTGTAAACAGCGAAATTATTTTCTACAAATTTTTGCTTAATCTTAAGACTATGAACGAAAAATATTTGCAGATATTCTTTTTTGAGTGATTCCAATTGTTTAGTTACCCTTGAAATTAATTCATAGATTATTTCATCATATTTTTCGCTTTTTTTTATGAATAAGCTATTCGTTTGAATGATTTTTTCTGTAATGTCTAAAGACATAAAACCTTTTGGTACATCCTTAAAGGTGGTAAGAAAATAAACAGAATCTTCTCTATTGAAATGAACTTTAAAAGCTTGAATTCGTTCTATTATTTTCTCTTTTGATAATTTATTTTCTTGAAAAAAATCATTTAAGATTAATTTTAATTCATCAAATGCATTAACTTGTTTTACTTTTATCAAAAGAATCCCCTAATATTATGGTTATTAAGATTAACAAAACGTTTCTAAATAGATTCACATTAGTCTGGAAAAAAAGAAAACATGAAATAATAATTGGCGGATCTAGCGCGATTTGAACGCATGACCATAGGATTAAATTAAATCTCGAGATAAAAAAGAACTAGTATGAAATATAACAAAAAAACGAAAGTTATAATTCATCTAGGAATGATTCATAGATATTATAATACTAATATCTACTTGGTTTTCGCTTTCTGTAGCATTCTTGACAGTAAACAGGTCGTGTTCCATCTGGTTTGAAGGGAACTTCTGTTTCTTGCCCACAATCTGCACAAGTTACTTTGTGCATTTCTCTTGGTGGTCTGTCATAATTACCGTATCGACTCATTTTGTTTTTTCACCGAATATTTTGTTATACATAAAAGATTGAAAAGAAATTTCAAGATAAAATTTTGAGAATTCAAACTAGAAAGTTAATTACCAAAAATCACTTCATTCCTAACTCAATGTTTCATTAAATGTATACAATGAAAAGCGTCTATCTATGCCTTATAAAACTATGCTTCATATGAAACAAGCAATAATAATTTGAAAATTGCTGTTTTAAAATAGAAAGTGGTGGATTAACGCAAATCAAACATGAGCTACTTGAATGAGAAACCAATCATATTAGCAAAATTTCAACCATAAAGTTGATATTTCTGCAAGGAAAGCTTCTCAACTACTTCTTCTGGTGGATTATAATCAAGCAATTCCAATCCGGGTTTTTTTATGAGATTTTCAATGATAAATCTACAGAGATTGGTAAGAGGATAGTCATCAATTTCAGAAAAAGGAATAAATCGAGCTTCCTCAACTTCATCAAGATCAGTTTTTGGTTTTCCTGAAAGATATTCAACACGATAAAGAAGTAATATGTCTGAAACTAACCCCCTACTTCTACTTTCTCGATTATAATGACGCACCACGAATAGGTTTGTAGCTTTTGTCTTAACACCTGTTTCCTCTAAAATCTCGCGTTCTATTGCTTCAGTAAGAGATTCACCAACTGCAACATAACCTCCCGGTTGGCACCACTGATTCTGAGCTGCACCAGAGGTATGCATCACAAGTAAAACCTTATCATCATGAAAACAAAAACCACCTACTCCCAAACTATGACAGCGTTTTTCTTTTGAATTGAGGATTGACATAAGTAACAATACATGTGAAGAATTTTAACTTTTACTTGAAAAAAAATCAAATCATATAAAACAATACAGAAATAAAAATTGACGAATTTAGCACGATTGGAACACGCGAGCCAAAGAAAGTTACCTAATTCAATAAGAATCATCTAATCATCAATTTTTTCAAGCTTAAAGGAAACAGGTCGAATGCCATCTGAACAAGTAGTAAATGCGGTACCAGGTTCGAAAGCAGGATAATTACCACCAAATCTGAACATCTTAATAGTCGGGTAAATCGCTGCCCAAGCAGCATTGCAAAATCCTTCTGGTATATTTCCATCGATACTAATGAATGACTCGCCTTCTTTCAAATCACATTTCACGATTTTTTTACCGGATGGCATATAGAAATCGTGTCCGAGTACGTCCTTCGGTTCGAATGTCTTCACAACAGTTATCTTAAATTTCAATAAATTCACATCTCCATTTTTTAATTCAGTAATTATTCCTCTATTCGTTCCAATTTGAAACAAACAGGTCGAATACCATCAGGACAAGCAACATACATAGTTCCAGGTTCTGTCCAGCTTTCCCAGAAATTTCCTCCAAAAGCAAGAACCATAGCTTCTGGTTGAATTGCTCTCCAACCAAAACCACAGAAACCTTCTGGTTTTTCACCATCTTTTGAAATCAACACTTGCCCTTCTTGAAAAACAGGACATTCAGGTATGATTTCTCCTTTAGGATTTTTGTAATCCTCACCAAAAACATCTTTGGATTTGAATTTCTTAATTACAGTTACTTTTACTTTCGCCAAAAGAATCCCCCAATATTTTGATTATTATGAGTAAAGAAGTGTTTCTAAATAGAATTCGCATTAGTCTGGAAAAAAATAAACATGAAAAAAGAAGTAGTTAACCCAGCACGATTGGAATACATGAGGATAATTAGTTCTAGTCTTATATTATATTGTTTCACTTATTCAATTATTATCATACTTAAATTTCTAGACTAACGAGCTTACTTAAGATTATAATTTTCAAGTAATATGATTGTATGAATTTATACAATTTATTAGAGGTCTTTTGGAGGATATGATTTGAATAAATCGACTCAAAAAATATTTGGAAGCAATAAAGGGGAAATCAGTGATAAAATACAAAAAATAGAGAATTCTTTAGTGGGAGTAAATCATAAATCACCGGTTAAGAATGAAAGTGGTTTAATTGTAGAAGGTTTACCTTATCCTATTTTTGAGGAGAAAAAAACAATCGTAGAAAGGATGGATGAGCATAATATTCCAGGTCTTTGTATTGCTGTAATCAATAATTATGAAGTTGAATGGGTAAAAGGTTATGGTGTAAAGAATATCCACACCAAAGACCCAATAGCTTTGGATACCATATTTCAAGCAGCCTCTATTACCAAGGTTTTAATGGCAACAATGGCATTACATCTAGTTGAAAAGAAAATATTAGATCTTGATGAACCTGTTAATAATAAACTCAAAGATTGGAAAATTCCAGAAAGTGAATTCACAAAAGAAAAGGAAATAACTCTAAGGCATATATTGACACATACTTCAGGAATAAATCCTCCTAATGGAGGATTCGGTCGAGAGGAAGGATCAGCTCCATCAATTATACAAACTTTAAGAGGAGAAGCTCCAGCAAAGAATGAGCCAGTTGAAGTGTTATTTGAGTCAGGATCCAGACATCAATACTCTAATTTTGGATTTATTATTATTGAAAAGTTACTACAAGATGTTACAGGTAAAAAACTAAATGATTTAGCAAATGAATTATTGTTTGAACCATTGGGAATTACTAATAGTTTTTTTGAGTTCCCATCAAAAGAATTACAGAAAAGAATGATCTATCCTCATGATAAAAATAGCAAATCATATGAGCCTTATACTGGTTTATCACCTGCAGTTTTTGGGTGTGGAGGTTTATTGACTACACCTTTCGATTTAGCAAAAATTGCTATTGAATTAATGAATGCTTATCAAGGTAACTCAAATAGGGTACTAACTGCTTCAATAGCTAAACAAATGTTTTCACAAAAAGTAGCTTTGGATCCAGTAAAATATTGGGGATTGACAGGTCAAGGACTGGGTGTATTTCTTTGTCAAAAAGAAAATAGCTTCTTTTTTGATCATAAAGGTACAAATTTTCCAGGATCTTCAGGTGTTTTAATGGCAAACCCAATATCTGGTCATGGAGTTGTGATGATGGCTAATTCTATTGATGGACATCCATTTTTTGAGTCAATAAAATTTACATTAGCTTACGAATATGATTGGCCTTTGTGGGTTGAATAATTGCTTCAGCCCATTTTATCCCAAAAGGAAATGGTGGGCCCAGCATGATTAGAGCATATAAACAGAAATTGTCGTCAATCATGTCATAGAATAAGTTCAAATTCGATCTCATCAGGTTCTCCATCCTCTCGAAAACGAAGAACATTTCCATTTTCCTTAAATCCAAAGCTTTCAATTAAATTCTTCATTGCAATATTTTCAACAATAACACTTGTTCGTGCAGTTTTTAATCTACCATCTTTACGTAAGATATCAAGAACTAATTCCATCGCTTTTCTCCCGTAACCTTTTCCTTGATAACGAAAATCGATCATTAACCGCCAAATATCATAATCTTCAAGATCATAAGCAATTAATCCAACAGCTTTATCGCCAACATAGATTCCTATAGCAATTTTCTCTTCTTTGAATTGCATTTGGGCGATGGTGTACAGATTTGGAGCAACAAATTGCTCTTGTTCTTGTGTAACATGTAAAGAAATTAGTTCTTCGAAATTCTCTCTGGTTATATCTTTAAGTGTAATAGACAACAAACTGACCTCACTCATAAAGTAGATGCACTCAATATTTAATCTATCATTGATTCTAATAGAATCCTAAAAGAAAAGTGGTGGACCCAGCGCGATTTGAACACGCGACCAGCCTAAGGATTAAATTAAATCTTGTGATAAAAAAAGAACTAGCATGAAATATAACTTAAAATGAAGTTATAATTCAACTAGGAATGATCATAAGACATTAGTTAACTAATATCTACTTGGTTTTCGTTTTCTGTAGCAGTCTTGACAATACACAGGACGATCGCCACTAGGTTTGAATGGAACTTCTGCTTCATTACCGCAGTCAGAACATGTAACTTTGTGCATTTCGCGTTGTGGTCTGTCGTAGCTACTAAATCTACTCATGTTATTTTTTCACCAAATATATGTGTTATACATAAAAAACGGAAAAATAAGTTTAAAGATTAAATTTCAAGAAATCAAACTAAAAGATTAATTACCAAAAACCACTTCATTCCTATCTCAATGTTTCATTAAATGTATACAAAGGAAAGCGGTTTTTCATGCTTTATAAGGCTATGCTTCAAACGACATAAGCAAACATAATTTGAAAATTGCTGTTTCAAAATAGAAAGTAGTGGGCCCAGCGCAATGTGAACACACGAATGATGTAATAAATTCAAACTTATAAAAAAATAAACAGAAATTATATTTAAAGAATTATAATTCACAAAATAATGATTTATTGATATTAATAGATTAATATCTTCTTGGTTTTCGCTTTCTATAGCAATCTTGACAATAAACAGGTCGTTCTCCGTCAGGTTTGAAAGGAATTTCTGTTTGTTGACCACAATCTGCACAGTTACTTGATGCCTTTCTCTTTGTGGTCTGTCGTAGCTACCGTATCTACTCATATTATTTTTTCACTGATAGTATTTGTTATACACAATAAATAGAAAATAAGTTAAAGATTGAATTTTATTAATCAAACTTAAAAGCTAATAACCAAAAATCACTTCATTCCTATCTCGTTAATTCGCTATATGTATACAAACAAACGCTCTTATCCATGCTTTAGAAAATTATGCATCACCATTTGAAGTTTTGATCCTCATTTCCCAGAGTAAAAAAATAGCTTAAAAACATAGAACCAGCTTGAGGGATTATGGTAACTTTTAACATTCCACAGGAAATTGAGAGATTTTTTGAATTCACTGAAAAAAGTGATTTCGAGAAAAAGATATTGGATTGTGGTGCTGGTGGATCCAAACCTAATATAGCAGTTTTTAGTGAACGAGGGTATGAAGCACACGGAGTGGAAATTTCTGATACTCAGATAGAGAGAGCACAAAAATATGCAGAAGAAAATAACCTTGATTATAAAATAATTAAAGCAGATATACGAGAATTGCCATATGAAGATGAGTCATTTAGTTTTGCATATTCTTATAACACGATTGAGCATCTTACGAAAGCAGGTACTAAAAAAGCTGTCAAAGAAATGCTTCGAGTGCTAAAGAAAGGTGGTTTACTGTACATTAATTTTCAATCAACTGATTCAGCTTTCATAAAAGAGGGAAAAGATATTGGCGATAATGAAATGCTAGATATCTCTCAAGCAGGTAAATATGGATTTGAAGATACTTTTCATTCCTTTTATAACAATGATGAAGCGGATGAACTCTTTACTGGATTAAAACTACTTCACAAAGGAATAACAAGCTTTGATTACATTCACAATGATAAACAATGCCAAAGTATCACAATAGATTACATAGTGCAAAAGGAATAAAAGAAAAGTGGTGGGCCCAGCGCGATTTGAACACGCGACCAGCAGTTATTAGATCTTTAGTGCGAAGAGTTTTCGGTACTCAATAACTTTCCCCGTTTCTTTGTCTCGTTCTTCGATAACGGTTTCCTCTTTTATGTTTTGCATGGTGTTTACCAAAGATGCAAGCTTAACTGTTTCACTAATAGGTGCTTTCCTCTCTTGGAGTTTCTGTAACATATCAAGTTGCTGGTTGATTTTTTCACGGTCTCCATTTACTTTTTCTTTTAGGTATTCATTCTTG
Organism: Candidatus Heimdallarchaeota archaeon; assembly: GCA_030602675.1. Classification (GTDB taxonomy): domain Archaea; phylum Asgardarchaeota; class Heimdallarchaeia; order JABLTI01; family JABLTI01; genus JABLTI01. Next base: position 7,863 of record JAUVZH010000063.1, read on the forward strand.
GTTTCTACCGCAATTTTTTCTGTCTTTTCTAACAAATCTATAGCTGTTTCAGCATCTATATCTATTAAAGCAAGTTGTGATTGTAAGCGATAAACATTGCCCAGGAGCCATCGATGCTGCCTTTCTTCTGCTTCTACTTCTAAACGAATTGCTTGTTTTTTTACTTCAGCTAAAGCTTCTTTTGTAGCTGATATTTGTAATTCTTTTATTCGAATCTCTAATAATGAGTATAAAGCTTCTAATCGCCAAGAAGGAGCTAAATCTTCCTTTGCTAATGCTTCTTTTAGCAATTTTATTGCTTCTGCTAAAGCACTAATTTCTCCACTTGCTTTAAGAAGTAAAATGGAAGCAAAATGGTAGTATTGGTTAATTGTTTCTATGTTTGTTTCTTGACTTATTTGTTTTAAACGATCTAAATGCTTTTGTGCTTGAGCATATTCCTCTAATTCTATTGAAATATAAACGAGTCGATAGAGAATGTCTGGGAGATTTCTAAACTCCTTTACTTCTTCGCTTTTTTCCAATGCTTCAAGATAGTATTTTTGAGCTTCTTCAAGTTCATTTTTCAACAAATAAATATAGCCAATATTACTAAGCATGAGGTAACTTTGTACACGACTCCCTTTCAAAGCTCTTTGAATACAATCCAATGCTTTATCCAATTGGTAAGTTGCTCTATAACATACTCCTAAATTATTATAACTAACTTCTCTAAGATAAGTTGAACCAACTTCATCTAAGAGTGGATACACTTTATTTGATAATTCAATTGCTTCATAATAATCGTATTTTAATGTTGCAATAGCTGCGAGAGAAAAATATGAAAAAGCTAATAGAACTTTATTGCCTATCTCAATTGCTATTTCCTGAGCTTCTTCAGCATAATTCTTGTTATTTGTAATTATTCCGGTCCAAGGTAAAACCCAGGCAAGTATTCTTTTATCCCCACTTTTTCTTGCAAAAGAAACGCTTTCTTCCATAAGTTTGTGGCTTTCTTTCGGATTTCCTAAAGACAATAATAACCCTCCCTTGTAATTGAATAATAATGCTTTCCTTTTTGCGAGTTCCTTTTCGGAAATGACTAATTTAGTTGTTTTTAATAATTCAATACATTTATCAAGAGAATTTACGGATTCATCTATCTTCTCATATAGATAATAGGCAGCCATTCCTTTCTGTATCAAAGCATCTACATGAAGTAAAACATTATCAGTTTCTCCACTTTCCTTAAGTACATTTTCTGCTGTTTCTAAGGCTTCTTTGTGTTTCCCTAAATCATTTTGTATCGTGCTTTTAAGAACGAGAAAGCCAAGTTTTTCCTCTTTACTGATATTCTTAGTTTTCAAACCTTCTTCTATTAATTTGAGTGCTTCTTGGTATTCTCCATGAATAAGGAGTTGCTCAACTTTTTGTAGTTGCTTCTTCATAGTGGAAGACAAACGCATCCCTCCGAAAGATGTAAATAAACAAACTAATTCCCACAATAAAAACATTCTCAAGAAAAGTAGAAGTGGTGGGCCCAACGTGATTTGAACACGCGACCAGCAGTAATAATTATCTTCAACATTACATCGAAAAAAAAATGTTAAAAGCAATCACTCCTCTAATGATTTCGATTTTTCCAAGAGCATTATATAAATTTAAATGGGTCAGCACTTTTCATTGTAGGGGGAACATTATTAGGAGAAATTAAAATATGAGAATTAAAAAACTAGATTCTCTAATGCTTCTATTAGCATTTTCTTTATGTTTTTTCAATATTCAATTCACCGAATCTATCGCAACAACTGGTAATGATATTCAATTTAAAAAAATGTGTGAAATTTCCACCTCGGGAAGAACAGATTATATTGAAATTGTTGATAATTATTGCTTCGTTTTTGATTTCGAAAAAGGATTCATGAGTTATGATATAGAAAATCCTGAAGAACCAATCTTACTTG
>JAUVZH010000230.1 GCA_030602675.1 Candidatus Heimdallarchaeota archaeon
GGTTTAAGCAAGGGTTCAGTTTTCATTAAAACTTGCTTCTCACCTAGATATTTCTTCATATAATCCTTTGATTTAACTTCCTTTTCTAATTTCAACTCAAGAACATCAGCTTCAAAATCATCAGCTATTGTATCACCAATAATTTTGGTATTACCTTCAAATGAGTAATAAATAACAAGGGTCTTCAAACTCTATTCAACTCTAATTATTAGTTCTCTATTCTCTCTTTTATCTTTATCATTCATAAATTTAAAATTAATGAATATTTTATGTTTTGTTATGAAAATTATTGGCAAAAGTTTTAATGTTACTATAGTTATTTTTTGATTATCAAGAGGAACTGTAAATCAAACAAATGGTAAATGGTGGGTTATTTGGTTATGGAGAAATTTGACCTTATAATAATTGGCGCTGGAACAGCTGGTTGCTTAGCAGCATATTCAGCAGCAAAAAATGGCTTAAATAAAATCGCACTAATAGATAGAAAACGAAAAGAGCAAATAGGTAAAAAAATTTGTGGGGATGGTATTGGTACAAAGCATTTAACATTTTTACAGGAAATTGGCTTTCCAATTAATGAAAGTAATATTATTACTAATTCCATTAAAACTGCTCACATAATCTCACCAGACTATGAGAAAAATTACACACTCCCAGTTGAAGGACAATTAACAATAATAAATCGTCATAAGTTTGGCCAAATACTACTAAATGAAACATTAAATGAAGGAGTAAAGCTATTCGATAAGACATCTTTCAGAGAAGTTGAAGTTAAGAACAATGTTGCTAAAGCAAAATTCCTTGAGAAAGGTAATGAGATTTTAAATTTAGAAGCTCCGCTCCTCGTTGATGCATCTGGAATAAACTCCAAGATTAGAGAAGGATCATCTTTCTTTGATGAATCAGCTGAACTGAAAGATGATGAGCAATATTATTGTTATAGAGAAATAAATCATATAGAAAATCCCCCTGAGCATTATGTTGATAGTGCTATTTTCGAATTCAGCTATAACCTAACTAAAGGTGGGTATAAGTGGTTTTTCAGTAGAGGAAATAACGAATTCAATATAGGGGCTGGCGTTCCAAAAGCTTGGATAGATGAGGTATCTCCTAAACTCGTTTATCAAAATGATATGAGTTCAAGATTTGATCAACCTAAAGTTATGGATGCAGGTGGTGGCTTTGTACCAACACGTCACCCAATACCCTCACATGTAAAGGATAATATTGTTCTTATTGGTGATGCAGGTCTGATAGTAAATCCACTTCATGGTGGAGGATTAAGTCCATCATTAGCTTCAGGCTATATGATTGGCAAAATAGCTGCTAATTTGATTCCTAATGAAGCATTATCAGAAAATGATTTGTGGATTTTCAATAAAAAGATACATGAAAGATATGGACTTAGATACTCTATCCTTGATTTATATAGAATTCTTCTTCAGAACATTTCTGATAATGAATTAAATCATGCGTTAAAAGAAGAATATCTACCTTTAGGAAGCATCTTCTATGCTCGTGAATATGATATCTTAATGAAACTTTCTAGAAAACTTGGTGAAGTTTGGAAGGACATTCCAAATGAACGATTTAGTGCACTGCCTAAATTTATTGAAAACGTCCATGATGTAACAAACAGGTATCCTGAATCGCCTGAAGAACTGTCAGACTGGGCAACAGAATATAATGATATCTATTCTAAATATCAATCATTAATTTCAATTAGAAACTAAGAACTAAATCTTAGTTGCATTTTTTTATTCCACATGATACCAATTGAAACATTTTTTAACGTTTAAATTATTTTTAATCATCAAAATTTGGAGAAGAATTCTTTGGAAACTACACCAGAAGTTGAAATTACATCACTATCGGTTGGTGTAGATAATAATCAACCTTCAACTATAGAAGTTCTAAAGAATGCTCCATTTATGTTACTACTTTCAGCCCAATTTACACAAAATATCGGTGCAGCAGTATCTTGGTTAGCGATGCAATTTCTGTTTTTCAAATTAACTGGTAGCCCTGGAATAATGGGTTTGCTTTCAATAGTTTTTTGGCTTCCATACGTAATTTTTACACCATTTGCAGGTGTACTCGTAGACAGGTATGATCAGAGAAAGATTATGTTATACTCAAATCTCTTAAGTTTCATCGCATCAGTAGGTTTTATTTTTGTTTATCTCTTCAAAGATCAATTGTTTTTACATGAATTTGTCACAGTCATAACTGATTCTGGAAATACCATTATCCAAGATGTTGTTAACCCTATACATGTCATTTGGCTAATGTTTGTTCTAACATTCATTAATTCATCTGCAGCTTCAGTGTTTTTCCCAGCAAGGAATGCTTATACTCGATTAATTGTTAAGAAAAAGAATTTATTGAAAGCTAATTCCATAGCTTCTACAATTTACCAAGTTGCAACCATTATAGGATATGTATTAGCTGGTATTCTTGCAGGGATAAGCTATTTAGGTAGTTTTATTTTTGACGCAAGTACTTTTGCATTCTCGCTAACTATGATAATTTTTCTAATATTTGTTGGTAGAAAACCTCCAGATGTAGAACGAGCGGAGGAACACACTTTTAGAGCACAATTGAGTGGCGTATATGATGATTTAATTATTGGCTATAGAACAATACGAAGTGCTCCAAAAATAACCTACATGCTAATAGTTTTTGCATCAGCAATATTTTCTTTTTCTGCATTTAATGTTCTATTTATTATAATTTTGCAAGGTGAAATGGGTCTTAATGAAACTTGGTATGGTATCCTACAATCTGTTATGGGGATATCTGGAATTATTACCTCTCTAATCCTTATGTCAATAGGCGTAATAAAGAAGAAGATTGCATTGCTAAATTATTCATTAATAGGAGCCACTCTCTTTCTCCTGTTCTTTGCTTTTGTAAGAAATGTTTGGGGAATTGGCGCATTACTGTTAGTATTTGGGGTTGTTATAGCGATCATAAACGTTTCAGCACCAACTCTTATTCAAGAACAGATTCCTTATGAGAAACAAGGAAGAGTCTTTGGAACACAACAGATGATACAAGGCATTGCCCGTTTGGTTGGTATGGGTATTGTCTCAGTTATTGCAGAAATAGATGTTGTTTCACCAATGTATATTTTGTTTGTTGCAGGAGCAATATTAGCAATCATAATGGTATGGGGTTTGATATATTCAAATCGAAGTGGAGTATCAGGAGAAGATTATGAAGAAGTTAGTCAAGAATTAATAACTACTGCTACTAGTTCATCAGCTGCACAAATAACTCCTGGATCATCTAAAGTACCTGAAAATTAAATTACTCTTGAAAAGTTTGTTTTTATCTGGATTTATTCTTTAATTAATAGATTGATTATTTATTCAATCAATTATTTCAGTTTTTTCAACATCTTAAAATAGCTGAATTCTTCTTTATAAACCAATCAAAATAGAGCTTTTAAGATAATTAGTTGATTATAATGGCTGCTGGAAATGCAATAGAATGTAAGGATCTCACCAAAGTTTTCATAAAAAGAAAACTAGGTAAAAGTGAAGGATTTACCGCAGTAGATAGTATTGATTTAGCAATTCCAAAGAATATGATTTATGGTTTTCTAGGACCAAATGGTGCAGGAAAAACAACTACAATAAAAATGCTTATTGGAGCATTAAAACCAACAAATGGTGATATTTTCATTAATGGTATTAATTTAGCTGATAATCAAGTTGATGCTTTAAATTTGGTTGGTTATATTCCTGAAAATTCTAGAGCATATTATCATGATGTTAGTGCAAAGGATTTTGTACGTTACATGGGCATTATTAAAGGTCTACCACATAAAGCAGCCAAAAAACAAGCAATAGAAAAACTGGAATTTGTTGGATTGAAAGATCAACAAGAAAAGCAAATTTCCAAAATGTCCGGTGGGCAAAAACAACGAGTAGGTTTAGCTCAAGCACTTATAGGCGATCCTGAAATTTTGATATGTGATGAACCTACAGCAAATCTTGATCCTGTTGGAAAAACAGAAGTTGCTAAGTTATTTGAAATTTTGAAAAAAGAAGGGAAGACAATTTTCATTAGTTCACATTTACTAACTGAATTGCAACCTATTACAGATATGATTAGCGTAATTAATCATGGACAAATAGTTCAATCTGGAACAATAAGCGAATTACTTGAAAAATATCAACCAACAAGCTATTTCTTATCAGTAAACAATGCAGATCCAATCGTTGAGCGTTTAAAGAGAAGTGTAATCATTGAAGAAATAAGAATCACTCAGAATGGTTTAATCATAACAACAAATGATTCTAGTAAGTTATGCGAAATAGTTCCAAAAATAGTTGCTGAAGAAAACCTACTTTTAATGGAGTTCAAACCTATGCAAAGTCCATTGGAAAGAATTTACTTTGGTTCAATTTCACCAAGTGATACCGAGGAGGGATTCCTTGAAAGGAATAATTACAAACAAGAACATCAGAAAGGTGAACAACTATGAATGAGACACGAATTGAACAACAATTAAAAGTCAATAAGAATACTAATTGGAATTCATTTTGGTCTGTACTTGGATTTGAATTGCGTCGTAATTTTACTTCACGAGGTTTTATTATTTTTCTTGGAGTTTATCTTTTTATGGGACTATTTATGGCTATAATCATTGGAGCTTCTTTTGACGTTCTAATTAATGAGTTTGGAGAAGTCGATTTGCCTGATCAATATAATTTCTTTACCGATATTGAGATTAATTCGAAAACATGGGCAAATTTCTTCTCTGTAAACATGAGTATCAGTATTTTTATTGGCCAAATGGGTATTATAGCAGCATGCTTCTATGGAGCAAAAATGATTTCACAGGATCTCTCATCTGGTGGAATGGCATTAGTTTCTTCTTCTCGAGTTAAACGTGAAGTAAATATTATCGCTAGATATATTTCAGCCTGTATAATCGTTTTTGTTTTACTTATAGTAAGTACATTCTTCTCAATACTTTGTATGGATGTAGTTGCTGTTATTCTGACAAAGAATGTAGAATTTGGTGAAACACTTGGATACTCTATTGTTTATTTCTTGAGAGCATTACTTCCAATATTCCTTTTCACAATAGCTGTAACTTCAATTGGTGTCTTAGTTGGAGTTTTCATACGCAATCCAACACTAGCAATAATTGGATCAATTATCGCTTTAATTTTCTATGATTCTGTTTTCTCTACAATTCAGATTTTTGTTCCACCAGAATGGAAATTAGAATATCTCTCTTTTAGCGCTAATTTAGCCAATATCGG
>JAUVZH010000089.1 GCA_030602675.1 Candidatus Heimdallarchaeota archaeon
ATGATGATGCAGTAGGAATACCATTACCATTCTCATTCGAATTCTATGATGCTGTTTTTGACACAGTTTATGTTAGTAGTAATGGTTGGCTTTCATTTGCTAATTCATATCCCTATTGGTTGCCATGGTCATCATATCCAAGTACTTTTCCAGATGATTATTATTCAATTGCACCCTTTGCAGATGATCTATATCCACTTGATAACATTTATGTTTGGATGGATTCAAGCATGATTGTAATTGAATACTTAGATATAGACTATTTTCCAGGAGACTTTTATGCTGGGACATTTGAAGTTATATTATATGATACTGGTGAAATAATCTTTCAATATAAAAACATTGATTACGTTAGAGCTTATATATGTGGATTGAACTATGGACCTGATCCGACCTATTATAATTCTTACTCAGGAATTACTGATGGTACTGCTAATTTAGCAATCAGTTTCAATATCATTATGGAAGATCACGATCTATCTGTTTCTTTGGAAGCACCATATTCACTTGATCCATCTGAAAATACAATAATCAATGCTACAGTAACAAATGATGGTCTTTTTGATGAAATAGATGTAGTACTATCTATTCTTATTGATGAAGTAGTAGTTGCTAATCAACTCTATCCTGCTTTGCTTGTTGATGATTTTGAAACATTACAATATTCTTGGACACCTATAATAGAAGATAGCTATAATATAACTGCATATGCTACTCCTGTTCCAGGTGAAACGTATGTAGTAAATAATCAAGAAACTAGGAATTGTTCTGTGATAGTTAAAACATGGACAATTATATATTACCTAGATGGTGATGTAAACCTTGAACATCTGGCTATTGAAGACTTTAATGAGCTAGAATGTGGAATTGCAGCAACTCCAATGGTTAACATTTTGGTATTATTTGATCGGATTCCAGGTTATGATAGTTCAAATGGCGATTGGACTAGTACAAGATTATACGAAGTCACACCAGATTTCAGTAGCACAATACAATCTAATTTACTAATAGATTATGAAGAACTGAATATGGGCGATCCTACGACTCTCTCAGATTTTATCAGTTATTGTTTCCAAAACTATCCTGCAGAAAATTACATGCTTAATCTTTGGGATCATGGTGGTGGAATCAATGGTATCTGTTGGGATGATACTAATGGTAATGATTATTTGACAATGGATGAATTACAATCTGCTATAGCATTAAGTGAAGGACTCTATGGTGAGAAAATTGACATAACAAGTTTTGTTGCTTGTTTAATGAATATGCTCGAAATTTCATATGAATTACGAGGTTTAACTGATTATTTCATTGCTTCAGAAGAAGTTATGTATAATCAAGTTGTCGACTGGGAAGATGTGTTAAATCGATTTGGAGCTAATCCTTTAATGTTACCAGATCAATTTGCAAATGAAATTGTTGATTCCTATGCTCAGGACTGGGCATCTGAGTTTATTCCAACGCAATTTTCTGCTATAGATGTTAGTGTTATAAATTCAATTGACGTCTACATCAATGATTTTGCTAGTATTTTAGAAACAATTGTTATCGATGGTTATGCCAGTGAAATAGCAAGTTCTCTATCTAGCACACAAGCATTTTATTACCCACAGTATATCGATCTCATACATTTCATTGAGCAAATAATAGCAAATACTTTCCTAATATCTCAATATCCTGCTTTGCTAACTTATGCAAATGATTTACTTTTAGAATTAAACAATGCAGTGATAAATAATTTCCAACATGCTGATTTTTATGGTAATGCAAATGGTATTTCGATTTTCATGCCTTATGATTATAATGCTCATGCTGGAATCATTAGTGATTATATCTCTGCAATTAATGATTACACTGGTCTTGATTGGTTGGCAAATTGCTACTGGGACGAATTTTTAGATACTCTCTATATAACAGGTTACTTTATGACTATGAATGTAGATTGGGTATTTCCTACTGGTGGTGAAATAATTTCTTCTCCTGTCTTCTTTGATGTAGATAGAGATAGAAATCCAGAAATCATCTTTGGATCTTTTGATGGATATCTCTATTGTCTAGATAATGCTGGTTCAATTGTATGGAGCGTAAATATTGGTTCTCCAATTGCATCTTCTCCAACAATTGCCGATTTGAATAATGACCATCACTTTGAAATTCTCTTTGGTGCTGAAGATGGTTATCTGTACTGTTATGATGAAGATGGCGTATATCAATGGTCATACAATACTGGTGGTGCAATCCGTCCAAATACTGCAGGAGTTGCAGACATCAATAATGATGGTTACTTAGAGATTGTTATATCATCACAAAATGGTATACATTGTTTAGATTATCTAGGTAATCAAGAATGGACTTATGCACTTGGTAATGCGTTTTATACTAGCCCAGTTTTTGCTGATTTAAATAACAATGGTTATCTTGAAATACTACTTGGAGATGATACTGGTTACTTCTATTGTCTTGATGAATCAGGTGTACTTGTTTGGCAATATAATACCTTAAGCATGGTTGATTCAACCGCAGCAGTAGCAGATCTTGATGAAGATGGAACACTAGAAATTGTCTTAGCTACAATAGCTGGTGAAGTGATATGTCTAGATCACCTCGGTAGCTGGGAATGGACTGCAGACTTTTATGCCGCTGTGATATATTCCTCTATTACAATTGCAGATATTGATAATGATGGAAATTTAGACATTATTTATGGTGCTAATGAATACGTAGTTTGCCTAGATCACACAGGTTCAATGAAATGGTACTACTATTCAAGTGCTGACTTCTTTACTGGTTCTCCAGTCTTAGCTGATTTAACAAATGATGGGGAATTAGAAGTTATTATTGGATCAATGAACGTTGGTGGTCTCCATTGTTTCAAATCTGATGGTACACTTATGGGAACAATATCTCTTGGACAAATATTTTGTACAGCTTTAGTATTAGATGTGGATAATGATGGAATTGTTGAGTTAATTATCGGTACTATGAATTACGATTTAGTTTGCATAGATTTGCCTGATCTAGGACTAACCGGTGATACTCCTTATTATTGTTATATGGGTTCTATTTTCCACACAGGATCACCTGATTCGGATAGTGATTACATCGATGATCTAACTGAAGAACACTATAATATCAATCCAAATGAACCTGATACTGACTTTGATGGTTTAACTGATTGGGAAGAAATTATCTATTATCAAACAGATCCGCAAGATGCTGACACTGATGATGATGGACTAAACGATGGAGCAGAAATAACTCATGGTACAAATCCTTTTGACGCCGATACAGATGCTGATACTATGCCTGATGGTTGGGAAGTTGATAATGGTTTAGATCCTTTGGTTGATGATTCCGCTGGAAACCTTGATAGTGATGGTTTGACTAATGCTGATGAATATGCTGCGGGTACTGATCCAAATGATCCCGACACAGATGATGATGGCTTAACAGATGGTGACGAAGTCAACACCCATGGTACTGATCCACTTGATAGTGACAGCGACAACGATGGACTAAGTGATGGTGACGAAGTCAACACTCATAGTACTGATCCACTTGATTCAGATTCTGATGATGATACTATTCTAGACGGAGAAGAAGTCGTTTCTGGAACAGATGGATATATTACAGATCCTAATGACGCAGACACAGATGGCGATGGTATTGATGATGCTGATGAAATCACAAATGGCACGGATCCTACTGATCCAAATGATCCCCCTCCAGATACTACAACAACTACGACAGAAACTGGAATTGAATTACTCTTCATAATTCCTACTTTACTTATTAGTATGCTTGGTTTGATTATTATTCGCAAAAACAGAAAGTAAGGATTTTTCCTTCTTTCTATTTCTTTTTGTTAAAAAAAACTATAAAACTAAACAAAATTACAACAGATATAACATAATAAATTGCTAGACTTCATGCTTTATTTGCTAACAATTTCTTTACATTAGTAGTTGTAATGAACCTAGAATATTTATTTTTGAAAGAATTTAGCCTGAATATTATTTGTTTATATATCACTATTATTTTGATTATAATTATCGTATAATTAATTATGATATACAAACTTTATAAAATGAAATTTAAAACTGCTGATGCAGTTAGCAACAGCGAATATAATGAGTTTGATGTACTTTACAAAAAGTATGGTGTAAAACTAGTTGGTGGCGGTTATAATGCGAAAGACCATCAAGAGATTTACTTCATCTCTGTTTATAATGATGAAAATCACTACAAAGAAACAACTCAGAAACTACAAAGCGATCCAAAATATATTGAACTCACTAAAAAGCTAGAAGAAAGTCGTGAAGATGTTCAAGTTAAGACTCTAGAAGGATTTGACATTTAGACGAAACCTATTAACAAATAATAGGTCTTCCTTCTTTTTTTTTATTTCACTAAATTGAATTAAATACCTTGCTGATTTTTTCTTCTAGAATTTTTATTTCATTATTAGTAATGGTTAATGGCGGTAACAATCTAAGTATTTCTTTCCCTATACTTGCACCAATAATAATTCCTTCTTGCAGTAAATTATCTTTAATTTTCAGAATTAAATTATTACTTGAGAGTCCTTTATAAGATTGAAGCACTAAACCATAGACCATACCTTGAGCTCTAATCTCTTTAATAAATGGATATTCAAGAGTTCCTAAGAATTGATTAAAAAGAGCTATTTTCTCTTGACTTTTTTGTACTATCATTTCTTCTTCAAAAACATCAACTACTAATTTTGCAACAGCTGCACCAAGTGGATCTAACTGATGTGATTGAGCATAATACATTTCAGCTGGAGATAATTCTGAACTTAGAGATGAATTAGTTACAATTGCACTAACAGGATAACCATTCCCCATAGCTTTACCAATAGCGATTATATCTGGTTTTATTTTATGATGTTCATGTCCAAACTTTAATCCCGTTCTTCCGTATCCAGTAGTCACTTCGTTTGAAATGATCAATATGCCTTCTTCTTGTAGCTTTGAACACAATTCTCTAATGAAATTTGAACAAGGCCTAATGATTCCACCACTAACTAATATTGGTTCAAGAACAAAACAGGCAAGTTCAGAAATATAATTCTTCAATATATGTTCAATTAGCTCATTATATTCGTCAAGGCAATTACAGTCAGATGTTTCACAAGTAGGATAAGGAATCTTTAATTCAGATGCTTTCCCTGATGTATAAGATGACAGTTTAGCTAAACCATAAGCACCCAAATATGAGTCCTTAAGAGACAAAACCTTTCTCTTTCCTGTAACCTTTTGAGCAAAATTAATTGTAAATTCAACTGCTTCACTACCACTGTTTAGAAAAGTGATATTGTTATATTTATTTGGAACAAATTTTAGCACACTTTCTGCTGCTTCAATTGTAATTGGTGTTAGAAATCTCATACTTCGATGAATCATTTTTTTCGATTGATCTCTAATTGTTTGTACTATCTTCGGGTGATTGTGACCCAAATTAACACTCCAAGTACCTGAAACACAATCTAAGTATTTTTTCCCTTCTACATCCCAGACCCAAGATCCCTTTGCTTTTTCAAGAAGTATCGGTTCAAATATATAGAGATAGTAAAATAACAAAAATATGCTCTAAATTAGAGCTAAAAACAACTGGAAAAAGACTATACTTCTACATAGTACTTTTCCCTTATAGTTTTTTTTATACGATTTGTTTATGATTTATTTTTCTAATAGGATTATATTTTCGGTACGGTTAATGTTACGTCTAATATTTTAGATGTTGTTTCAATTTTCTTACCATTTCTATCTAAAAACGAATATTGAAACTTTATCCTACATTTTTTCAACGAACCAAATGTATCTAGATGTATATTTTCACTTACAAATGATTTTTTACCTTTAGCTCCAATATCAATTTTCTTAAAATCTTGAATAGATTTAGTAAAATCACGAACATAATCTTGTTTTACATCTAGAATAATTTTTGTGAGATAAACTGTTGTATTGAAATCTCCCATATTTCGAATATCAAAACTTAAATCTCGAAACTTACTAAATCTATCGTACAACTCTATATTTACAAACTGAATTATCGGGTCTTTTGGTAATTTGGTTCGTTTGTCTATTTTCCTTTCTATATCTAATTGTTTTTCTCGACGTTTTTTTGTTACAATATCATATATCTTCATAATAGCAAGAACTATTCCAACTACTAATGAAATAATAGCTAATATTTCCCAACCACTAGTTATCGACCAATCTATAGCCACATAATTCCCCATTGAAATATCCAAAAAGGATTATTTGAACCTTTTCAATATAAGATATAACGTTCTTAAAGCTATTCTCTATATAAACCGTAAAAGCAATCCTAGACCAACACTTAGAAGAATTCCAACAACAGAAATTGCTATAGCCCATTTAGCTATTTTTTTAGATTCTAGAGCAATAATATTTGCTTCTTCAGCCAGAGTGATTTGTTTATCTTCTTTTGCTAATCCATCCATTTCTCTTTCTATTTTTCTAATTTCTTTGAACTTAGCTATATGATAATCCAATAATCTAAGAATTTCATTCTTTCGAGTTTCAGAATCAGGTGGTCTATAATAAATTTGTAACTCATCTAATTTAAGTCTTAAATCAACTACTATTGGTTCATACATATCAACTAAATCAATTTTTGAAGCATCTAATTTCATATTCTCAAGAGCTTTGTGAATCGTATTGATCCAAATAAGAAAATCATATGGTCGTGTACCTGTAACATTTAAACTCTCTATGATTCCAAGAGCTTTTGTAATTTGTCTTTTTTCTTGTTCATAAGTCATTAAACATCAATTTATATTTACTCATTATCAATTTTTAACGTTTCTTTTTCATAAAAACATTGGAATAATAATAAAAAAATAGCATTTGTGAACTGCTAATAAATCTGTTTTTTTATGCATTTTAATTAAGATTAGTTTCGGTTACCTCTTTTCCAGTAGTTTATATAAGTTAAATAAGATATTATCATTGATTAAACTATTATTGGAGAAAGACAAAATGGGAAAAATTAATGACTTTGTTAAGAATAATTCTGAACTTTCAATTGGTATAGTCAGCGTATTATTAATTGCTGTGATATTTAGTTCAGGAGCAATTGGAAATGCTATTGGAAAATCTAAAACAACTGATTTAGATTTCGATTCAATCTATGATATAAATCAGATATTTGATGGATTTAGTGTAAATGTCTTTAATGATTCAACAAGTCAAAGCTTGTACTTTGAATATAGTTTGAGTTATTATGGAAGTAACTTTACATCTGTTGGGCATTTTATAGGATATTCTGAACAACCTGATAATTGTTTCACAGAAGGATTAGCAATTGACCCCGACCATTTAAGTGACTGTACTTTTCAAAGTATAACATATGTATTAGGTAATGATGTAGATTATTCTAGGATTAACGTTGTGGTTTATGTAGATGGTGATTTGATTTATTGTAACAGTAATATTAAATCGGATTTTACAATTGATTTTGATCCAAATGTTATTGAAATTTCAATCTTAGTATTTTAGAAAAAATAGTGTGAGGAACTGAATGACCTGAAACAGTTCCCCACTAAGAAAGGTATGAAAATCCTTGAAAGAAAATAATGAGGAAAACTTTCAGTAGGATTTAGTAAGTGTTATTTTTGTAACCATTCCCAGAACGGTTCAAGACATTTTTTAATCACACCACATTAATTTCTAAAGTTCTTTGTTGAACGCTTGTGTTACCATCATCATCAAGATAAATGTCAACTACATGTATTCCATCTGTTACATCACTTGCTTGTAATTCATATCTTGCAGTTTGAACATTGTAAGCATCTGAGCTTGTTGAAAATTGTATTCTGAGGTTTGTGTCAATATAAACATCAACACTAACCGACTCAGTATTTACTCCTGATTTCATTTCACACATAACATACATGAATGTTGGTTTGAAACCTAAAGCATTATCAACAAGATATCTGAAAGATTTTTCTTTTGATGGTGTATCAGTATCATGTGTTACTTCTGTTTCATCCCGCACAATATTTCGTGCAACTTTTTGATTATTAACCATTAATTCAAGTTCTGCAGAACCAGTGTTTGAAAATGTTAAAACTCTATCACTTGTACTTGCTAATGATATAGATTGAGCTGCGTCACTGAATGTGATATTTGTTGTGGTAACTATTCCACCACTTGAAAAAGTTAATCCAGTAACATTTGAAATTGCTAAAGCATTTGAAATTATTTCTGTATCATTAAATAGTAGATTTCCACCGACAAGATTTATATCCATATATCCAACGCCTTGATTCCAGAAATTCATAACAATATTATCTGCCGAATCAACGTATTGATAATGTTCGTGGTCAGCAAAATTTATGTCGCTGACATTGGTTAATAATCCTAATGGTGTGATAGTCATTTGTCCACCAGAGAAAGAAAGCGTTCCGTTGATACCAAGTGTAAAATCTCCAGCTCCTTGATTTCTGAAAACAAGAGATTCACTAGCTGCACTCGAATAATCATAATAAATTGTTCCACCAGCTGAGCTTGCTACATAATTTCCACTTGTTGTTAATTTAGTGACTGTTGCTTCTCGTGAAGCGTTGAAAATTACAGTTCCACTCATTTGCAAATCGCCACCATCAATATTTACATCAGCATTTCCAGCTCCAGAATTTTTAATCGTTAATGCCACATCAGTAGCATAAACGGGTGTTATTCTCATATCTCCCGCATGTG
>JAUVZH010000366.1 GCA_030602675.1 Candidatus Heimdallarchaeota archaeon
TCTCTGGAGTAATGTCAACAGCTAAACTGTCAATAACTGCATCACTTAAAGAAACACAGAGTGACAACAAAAGTCCAACTATTAGGAACCAAGGATTGAATGTTGTAAACCTTGGTAAATTAAACCAACCAACAATGCCTAAAACACAAGCAATTAAGATGAATGGTTTTCGTCTACCAAATTTACCAAAGGCTACATTATCTGATAGTAAACCATAAAAGAACTTTATTAACCAAGGAATATAGATAACTGTTTGATAGAGAATAGCTTTCTCATCTGACAATCCTTATACTTGTATCATAAAATTTGGTAACAATGCTATTGCAACCATTGCTATACCTTGTGCAAAATAAAAAAATCCTTGAATTGCTAGAACCCACTCTCTCCAAACCTCCTTCTGTTGGATTTGGATATCGTCAATTGACACACTTTTTTGATTAATTTAATGTAACTTTAAGTATTTTGTAGAAATGTTTAGAATTGATTAGAGTTAAGTCTTTTCTATAAAATTCCTTGATGTTGAATGTAATGACAGACAACGAAGTAACAGTTTTATTCATTTGGGAGGTCAGAGATGAATTACGTGAATATTTAACAAATGGATTAGGTAATTTTCAAAATGTCAAACTGATTTTTCCAGAAAACACTGATCAAAAGACCTATCTCAAATATGCACCTGAAGTGGATATTATCGTTGGTTGGCGACCAACAGAAGAATTACTAGATACTGCAAAAAAACTCTCACTTTTTATCAATCCTGGCGTGGGGATTCAAGGAATTATTAACCTTTTCCAAGAAATAAACAAGAAAAGGAAAATTGTTCTCGTTAATGGTCACGGCAATACTTACTTTACTGCTCAACATGCAGTTGCACTCCTTTTAGCATTAACAAACAAATTAATCCCACACCACAATT
Organism: Candidatus Heimdallarchaeota archaeon; assembly: GCA_030602675.1. GTDB lineage: Archaea > Asgardarchaeota > Heimdallarchaeia > JABLTI01 > JABLTI01 > JABLTI01. The sequence continues at coordinate 917 of JAUVZH010000366.1, forward strand.
GGATGAAGGATGGACAGTGGCGAAAGGGTGATGCAGATGCTAAATCAACTCCATTAAGGGAGAGGGAAATTGGATTACTTGGTTATGGTTCAATTAACACAAAAGTCCACAAGTTCCTTTCTGGGTTCAACGTCAATTTCCATATTTTGAAACGTGATTGGAAGAAAGAAAGGGTAAAAGCATTTCCTACTACAATTTCAAAGTATACTACCAATGAATTGCATGAGTTCTTGAAAGCTGTAGATACACTAATTGTATCAATTCCTTCTACAACAAAAACTAGAGGGTTGATTGGGAAGAAAGAACTAGAACTACTTGGTGCAAATGGATTATTAGTAACTGTTGCTCGAGGTGAAATAATAGACGAAGAGAGTTTGTTCACTGCTCTGAAAACAAAGTCAATTGCTGGAGCAGGCATTGATGTTTGGTATAATTATCGCCCAGAACCGGATGAGTATGGACGTAAGTTTCCATCAAAATTCCCTTTTAACGAATTAGATAATGTTATTTTATCTCCACATCGAGGAGCATCACCTATGAGCGATCTAAAACGATGGAATGAAGTAATTGATAATATTAGTTGTTTTGCTCGAGGTGAAAAGAAGTTCCTTAATATGGTTAATCTCGAGGAAGAATACTAAATAAATTAAATAAAAATGAGAAATAGAAAAGTAAGATTGTTAAAAAATCAATTTATTCAGTCTTTTTAGCAGTAGTTTTCTTTGCTGTTGTTGTGGTCTTTTTAGTAGTAGCTTTCTTTTCAGTGGTAGTTGTAGTTTTCTTTGCAGCAGTGGTTTTCTTCTCTGCTGGTTTCTTTGTTTTTGTAGTAGTTTTCTTTGCTGTTGCAGCTGGTTCCTTTTTCTCTGTTTTTGCAGCTGGTTTTACTGGAGCTTTAGGAGCTGATTTTGGTGCAGGTTTTGTTACTAGCTTCTTTTTAGTGGTTGTTTTCTTAGGCGTACCAGAAGCACTACCAACTTTCTTTCTCTGTAAGGTTTGTCTTTTCTTCTTCTTAGCAGAAATAGCTCTTTTTTGAGTTTGTTCAACATCGATTTGTGTTGGAATTGCTGATATGAAACCTACTTGACCAGGTCTGTTAGTAATAAGAGCATAACCTTTTTCGGTTCTAATTAACGCTCCTTTGGTCATGACTTTTCGTCTGGTAAATTCCTTGTTTGCTGGATTTGCTTCTACATCAAGAATTCGTACTTTTTCACTTTTACCAGTATTAGGATCAGCTAAATTACAGTAATCTAAACGATAAGCTCTATATTTGAAATTGCCACCACGAGTTCTGATTTTCTTTACTCTAGGTTCACCTATAATTGTTTGAGCTTCAGGTCTACCTAGTTCATCTTTACGCTTTTCATGGTGCTTTTTTAGTCGTGCACCTGTTTTTGTTCTACGACTAAGGCCTTGCCAACGTGCCATATTATTTCAACAACCACAATATTTCTTTATATTCTATATTTTCGCACTCTGACTGACTTTAAAACCTTTACTATTGTTTTCAGAGAGTAATTATTGTCTTCAGCCAATAATTGTTCACTAATTTTTGGACTAACTATTATTTTACTTGGTAATTTATCATGGAATACTTTAGTATAAAAGAATTGTTCAAAATTGACCTAATGAAAAAAAATCAGTAAATGGGAAGCCCTGGGATAGCTTGAAAGAAGTTATCCCAATGTTTTATTTAGTATTAACATCGTGTTTTGGAGTTTCATAGATTCTTGAAGTATTAGTATCCCGTAAATGGGCAGCACTTCGAGCTAGCTGAGTTATTATCATTTGAATATCGGAAGCATCCGCATCCTCCGGCCAATCATCTTCATCAGACATATCAGCAATTGCTTTTAGGATCCCATATTCAATCTCCTTTTGCTCAGTTTTGGAAGAACGAGAGTTATCCTGTTTATTTGTAATAGTCATAATTGCCAACCTTTCTTGCAATTTGGGCTTCAATGTCTATTCCGTTTTTTAACACTAAAATAGTACCTAATACCAAGATATCCCGCAAATGACATTAAGGGTAAGCGAATGACTTTTTATTAGGTTGTGACAATAAACTTCTATAAGTAAGAAAAATCTATGAACATATCAGGTGTTGATAATATGGCAAATAAGAAAATAAGCAATCCCTCTCTTATTAAACTAGCAGAAAATCTCTCTAAAGGGAACAAAAAAGGAGCATTATCAGCAATCAGATCTAGATTGAATAGCCCTTTTGCTAACTATTATCAACATATAGTTTGGAAAGGATGGGAAAGAGCATTAAATCGAGATGAACCCAATGCATTAATCTTTCAACTTCTAAATGGTCTTACTTACAATGATGCAAAAAAAACATTTCAAGATCTCAAAAAGAAGAAGACTGAAATCCTAATTCGAGACCATACACAAACAGGCTTATCCAAACATTACATCTCTAGTTGGGTTTCTTTACTTGAAATTTATTGTGATATTCATCAAGAAAAACAATAATTTAACTGAATGTTCAATCTTTCATTTTATCTTATCAAGGAGTTCCACTAGAAATAAAGGTCAGCAAATTTTATATATGATGGGTACGGTAACAGACATGCAAAAGTTCCACTAGAAATAGCGGTCTTTCCACTATTCGCTGAATTATATAGCTAAGTTTCTATGCAAACGCAAAATAGTGTATAAAACAAATAGGAGATATGTAGAAAACAAATGTCAGATCACCCATT
>JAUVZH010000395.1 GCA_030602675.1 Candidatus Heimdallarchaeota archaeon
TCAATTTCGGAAATAAATTCAAGAGATTCTTTTGAGAGTTTATCAGCTGAATTGGCTCCTGCAACTTCAGGAAAGATTATATCAAGTTTTGTCAGTGCGATTTGTGTTGCACTATTTAATCTTACTGCTTTTCTAGCAACATCAAAATCGATTGGAGCTGATCTTCTAGCTCTACCAGTAACTGTGCCATGTTCAACCCAACCTCTTTTCTCCATTTCTTCTTCAGAAAGTGTTCCAGGCATAGGTCCTTCACCAACTCTCGTCATGAACGCTTTGAAGACTATAATTACTTCATCAACTTTAGTTGGTCCAATACCAACATCAGAGCATATTTGTGGAGCAGAAACATCTTTACTAGTAACAAAAGGATAAGTTCCATGAAAGAGAGAAAGCATGGTTCCTTGAGTTCCTTCAAGAACAACATTTTTGCCTGCTTCAATTGCTTCATTTATTTCTGTTGAAACATCAGTCAAGTAGGGTTCTAGCTGTGGAAATTCCTTTGCAAGTCTTAGAGTTCGTTTAGCGCGATCTTGATTTGCTGGACCACAACCTGTACCAGTGCTACCGATTTTTTTACTGAAATGTTCGTCTTTTTGGTCAATTTCTTTATGTTGACTTTCAATTACGCCTGCTTGGTAATCAATAGCAATTCGGTCTTTACAACCAGTTTCTTCTATCTCCTTGAGAAAAATGTCAGGATCAACTAATACTCCTGCACCAATTAACAAACGAGATTTCTTACTGGTGAATCCACTAGGAATCATTCTTAAACCATATTTCTTGCCTTCAAAGACAACGGTGTGACCAGCATTTGTCCCAACACCACCACGTGCAATAATTGCAGGATCCTCTGAATAAGCAATATAGCTTATGATTTTTCCTTTGCCTTCGTCGCCCCAAAAACCACCAACAATAATTGTAACAGTCATGTGACAGTATCCATCCAGATTTATTATCGAATGTGAGACATTCTGTTTACAAATAATAAAGTCCTATTGTTAACATGATAATGCTAATTTGCTTAAGAGCGATTAACAAAATGATGTTGATTGCTTTTTTATAAAGCAGAAAGCTTGATTTTGCGAAAGATTAATAATCAAATTAATTAGGGTAAAAAATACTAAAGAAGTTAGTGAGTCTGATACCAGTCTTACTGAATGCAATTTCTATGACTTTCACTCACTAATGAAAGAAAATCAAAAAGGATGATAAAATTGTCACAACTTGTTCCAAAAAAAATAGCTGAAAATATCTATGAGATTCCAAAAAGCGCTAGGAATTATATGAAAGTGCCTACGAGAATCTTTGCTAATGAGAAAATAATCCGAGCAATGGAACAAAAGATGTTTACACAAGCAACACATGTTGCATGGTTGCCAGGAATCTATAAGCACTCACTAGTCTTACCTGATGGTCATATGGGCTATGGGTTCCCAATAGGTGGTGTTGCTGCTACTGATTATGATGAAGGCGTCATTAGTCCTGGTGGTGTAGGTTATGATATTAATTGTGGTGTTCGATTACTACGAACTAATTTGAAGAAAGAAGATGTTGTTCCATTAGCTCATAGATTAACTGAAGAGTTGTTTCGAAATGTACCCTCTGGAGTTGGTTCAAAAGCCAAGATTCGTCTTAATAGATCTGAATTAAATGAATTGTTAACTGAGGGTGCAAAATATTGTGTAAAAAGAGGACTTGGCTGGGATGAAGATATTGACCATTGTGAAGAAAATGGTGCTTTATCAAATGCTGATATCGAAACACTCTCTGACAGAGCAATCCTAAGAGGTATGCCACAAGCAGGTAGTTTAGGTAGTGGTAACCATTTCATAGAAATTCAATATGTAGACAAGATTTACGATGACGACTTAGCAAAAGCAATGGGAGTCATTGAACCAGGGCAAGTCGTGGTTATGATTCACACTGGTAGTAGGGGTCTTGGTCATCAAATATGCTCTGATTATCTTAGGAATGTTGAACGAGCTATGCACAAGTACAATATTAAGCCCCCTGACAGAGAATTGGCAAGTGTACCAACACAAAGCGATGATGGACAAGCATACTTCAATGCTATGGCTTGTGGTGCTAATTTCGCTTGGGGAAACAGACAAATGATCCTACATTGGGTTAGAGAAACCTTTGAAAAACAATTCAAACAATCTGCAGAAGATATGGATATGCATTTGATCTATGATGTCGCTCACAATATAGCAAAGAAGGAAGAGCACACAATCGATGGAAAGAAAAGAACAGTTATTACTCATCGAAAAGGCGCAACTCGAGCATTTCCAGCTAACCATCCTGATGTTCCTCAAGCATACAAATCAATTGGTCAACCAGTAATACTACCTGGTAGCATGGGAACTGCTTCTTATGTTCTAATCGGTCAACCAAAAGGAATGGAAGTAAGCTTTGGAAGCACTGCACATGGTGCTGGTAGAGTAATGAGTAGAAAAGCAGCTCTCAGACGATTCTGGGGTGAAACTATCAGAGATGAGCTGAAGGGTAAAGGTATCACTGTTAAATCAGCTAATCCTAAAATTATTGCTGAAGAAGCTCCTGGAGTTTACAAAGACATTGACTCTGTAGCTAATGTTAGTGATGCTCTTGGAATTGGTAAAAAAGTCATACGAGTGAAACCAATAGCTGTAGTCAAGGGATAACAATTGAATTGTATCCCTAATTTTCTCTTTTTCTGTAATTTTTCAAGACACATAACAACTTTAATTTCAAATAACTGATTAGTTACTTCAATTTATTGGGAATAGTTTAGGTGATTTAGTATGCCAGTTATTATTTTTCAAGCACAAATATACAAACTTCTTGCACTTATTGATTATCTCGCAAAAGATATGGAAAAGAAAATCTTAGATTGCGGGGCAGGTGGAAGGACACCTCCTTTAGCACTATTTTACGAACATGGGTTCGAATCCTATGGGATAGATATTTCAGAAAACCAAATTAAAAGAGCAAATGAATTCGCACAAAAAGAAGGGATGACTTTAAACATTATTAAAGGAGACATGAGAGATTTACCTTATGAAGATGAGACCTTTAGTTTTGCATATACTTACAATACCATCTTCCATCTAACAAAGAAGGATATCAAAAAAGCAATTGATGAAATCAGAAGAGTTCTAAAAGAAGGTGGTCTATTTTACGTCAACTTCATGTCTGTAGAAGATAACATGTACGGAGAAGGTAAGGAGCTTGAAAAAGGAGAATTTCTCCAACTTGAAGGTGGCGAGGAAGTTGTTCATACCTTTTTAGAGGATAATGAAGTCGATGATTTCTTCGATGGTTTTGATTTCGTCCTGCGTGAAAAAAGATACGTTCGTATGCCTACTATATGGAAAGCTTATGAAGCAT